>JBDRLR010000128.1:0-3594 GCA_043812855.1 Nanobdellota archaeon
TCGCCGGGGATGTAGTCGATCAGGCCGTGTTTTGCCGCTTCTTTGAGCGCGAGCTCGCTTTCCGCGGAGCACGCGATGAAGGTGTGTTCGGGGAATGCTTCTTTGAGCCGTGTCAGGTTCGACGCTGCGCCGGGCACGTCGATCTTGTTGGCGGCGATGATCATGGGTTTGGTGCGTTTGCGAAGCACTGTCGCGAGGCGCAGCATATCCTCGTCGCTCCATGCGGCGGGAGTTGAGGGATTCAGGCCTGCTTTGAGTATCGCGTCTTTGACGATCTCTTCGCTCGCCCCGAGGCCTGAGAGTTGTTCGCCGAGCACGCGTGAGGGGTCGCGGTGTTCCTGCTGCATCTGTCGTGCCAGCTTCTCCCATCCGCGCTTGAGGATGTCGAGGTACCAGTAGTCGAGTTCCTCTTCGAGGAATCGTACGTCGTTGAGCGGGTCGTATGAGAGCGGCGTGACGGGCTCTCCTTTCTCGTTGACGCTGCCGGACACGTCGATGACGTGCACGAGGGCGTCTGCTTGGTTGAGATCCGAGAGGAATTGGCTTCCCATTCCTTGGCCTTTATGCGCCCCAGGCACAAGTCCTGCCACGTCGATCAGGTCGATGGGCACGAAGCGCTTGTGGTGGGTGCAGTATCCTGTTCGCGGGTTGCACTGCACCTCGAAGAAGGAGTCCACACAGTCGATTTTCACGAATCCGACGGCGTGGTTGGGTTTGATGGTGGTGAAGGGGTAGTTCGCGATCTCTGCGTCTGCCAGCGTGGCTGCTTTGAAGAACGTGCTCTTTCCGCACGATGGTTTTCCGACGATTCCGATGAGCATGCTTTGAGGGCGTATTGCCTCGTTTTAAAGCTTGTCTATTCGAATATTTATAAACGATTTCCGTGTCCGTTCTGGCATGATATCAAGGGAAGATATCCTGCGTGGTGGAAGCAAGCTGGAGACCGCTCGTGCCATCATTGAGACTGGTATTGATGTCCTGTACCTTCTTCTGTCTTCTTGTACGCAGGGGATGATTTGGCGCCTAAGAAGAGGGAGATTGAGTCATTGCTGCGCGGGGGCAGCATAATCGCCAGAGGTTCTTCCCGTCATGATTATCATGGTGGAATTGATGTATTCAGGACGAAAAGGGACATTTCGTCGTGGTCCCAGTTGGAGCGGGCGGTGAGAGATATTGTTTTGAGCGGACAGACGGATCAAGTAAGAGCGCACATTGAGGATTGGAAGTTCGCATACATTCCGCAGGAGTGGAAATTGGAGTATACTCCTGAAGTCCACGTATTGATTCAGCAGCAAGTGACTGACTTGGTTGGTTCTGCGCTTCGGCATCCGCACACAGGTATGCTCATGATCGAATACAATTCCTTTGCCGAACGTTATGATTCGAGGGAACTCGGATATGGGCGAAAAGCGGTATCTCTTGCAAACTTTGAGGAAGGGAGGGGGTTGTGGCATCTATCTTTGGATGATGTTCTTGACAGTGAGATTCACACAGTCATCGAGACCATTGAAATATTGGAGCGGTCAGGATTGTTGGATGAGGAATATGCGTATCAATTCGAGTTCGGTTTGCGGCCGGTGAGCTTGTTTCAAGCGAGGCCATTCAAGAAGAAGAGTGCTTGCAGGAAACATGCAGTTCCTGATCTAGAGTATGAAAATAAAAAAGGTATCTTCTCGAGATTGTCATTCGGTTTTGCGCCTGCAGAAGGTGAATCAATCATGTTGCGCACTATGGATACGTGGGGATTTGAGAGGAATCATGGGTTCCCTGAGAATCCGTATGGTATTCACATTACGGATAAATTCAGGTCCGCTCCGAGAATTGACGCTGGATTGGGGAATTTGCGGGTGTATCTTTCTGATGCATTGGAATTGCAGTTTCAATCTCACTGGAATTATCGTCTGATGAAGAGGGCTGAATTTTCAGGAGTGGGTTGTTCTGAATATGGCGTCGTTGATCGTTCTGAAGGTGCAGAGCAGAGCGTCTGTAGTGGAAAGTTGTATGCGAATGGTCAAAGCATGGCATTCATGCCTTCAGTCAGTACTGGGCGAGCATAATGTATTTATAATATCTCGTGTGTCTGATTCCCATGTCGACGTATTTCATCACGGGCAACCAGGAGAAGTTCAATGAGGTCAAGCGTATCATTCCTGGCATCGAGCAGTTGGAGCTGGACCTCGTCGAGATCCAATCAGACAGTCACGAGGAGATCGTGCGTCATAAGATCGATGAGGCCCTCAGGCAGCGTCCTGACCTCAAGGACAGGATATTCTTCGTCGAGGACACGGGATTCCACATGCGTGCCCTCGGTGGCCTGCCTGGGCCGCTCATCAAGTGGTTCGTCAAGGACCTCGGTCTTGATGGTTTGGCCGACCTGGCCGATAAGATGGGTGATGATTGTGCCTGGGCCGTCGCCATCTTCGGGCTCTACGACGAGGGAAGCATCTCATTCCATGAGGGCAGGGTCGACGGTAGGATTGTTCCCAAGGGTGGGGATCCTAGGTTCCAGTGGGACCAGATTTTTATCCCCCAAGGCTATGCGAGGCGTTTCTCTGAGATGTCGATGGAGGAGAAGAACGCCATCAGTCATCGTTTTCTCGCTGCGGATGCTCTAAGGAAGCATTTGTCGCGCTGACGAGGCACCAGACGCCTTCGTCGCAGGATTTCAATGCTTATAAATTCGGATGCATTCTCCTCGTCGGATGGACGTCGCAAAGACAGTGTTGGAGTCGTCATTGGAGCGTGCGTTGGCGTCGGTGGGTCTGCCGTTCACCAAGCGGTTGTTCTTTCCGGAGTTGGCCTCGGAGTATCTGCTCGACGCGGCGATGAGGAGGGCGAACTTGCCTAGGGTCATACATCAATTCTCGGATGAGGATTTCACGCCCCAGCAAGCCATGGATGCCTTGAAGCGTGCGGGTGATGTCGAGACGGCAAGGCCGCTCTATCGTGCTTTGGCCAAGGCTTTGCACAAGTCGATGTTGGGTGATGCGATCCCTGAGGAGGGGACGTTGGATGTTCCTGTGGTTCGTGCGGTGAACTTGGTGAACAAGGGAGGGGTCTATCTGGTCTTGGACATATCTGCCACGGACGAGGACTATGCTCGCCTCAGAAGCATGCATGTCGCCGCGGATCAGGTGGCGTATGTCGATGAGTGTATCAGGAATCAAAGGTGGTATGGTCAGTTTGTTCAATTGTATGCGGGTCACAGGCATGATGGGCAGATTATGGATCTCTGTGTCTGGCCTCATGACTGCTTCTTGTATGGTCGCGAAGAGGATTACATGACGCACCGGTATTTCCGGGACCTCAATGGCAAGCCTGTTGAGGATGATGCGCTTGCTGACAGGATAGCGGGTATTCTGCGTGCGACCGACGTGGAATTTCCTTCTCGGGATTAGTTTACTAAGATATTCTGGGTCTTGATGCTTGCGTGCAGGTGGTTGTAGTCTATGCCCGGATTCTTGTCGGGGTTCGGTTGAGAAATACCAGTAAATTTATGTAGTGGGGTGTCTACTGAAGATGGTGGCATGGGCGATTCATCGCGGAGTTTATGGTTCGGTTAGAGTAAGACAGGCAGGGTTGGTTTCTGTCATG
>JBDRLR010000129.1:0-4968 GCA_043812855.1 Nanobdellota archaeon
GTCTTGCGCAGATAGATGATGAATGCCATCAGGGTGACCATGATGATGACGACACCCGTCCAGACCTGCTGGTTGCCCAGACGATGGATCGTCGCCGGACGCTGGGCCTCAGGAAGACTCTGGAACTCGTCACGGGTGAACCCGTCGATCTCACCGCATGAACCTTCATAGGAGCAGACACCCGCGTCCTCACCCGCGAAGGGGCAGCAGAGCGTATCGACCGGACAATCAGAGTCCTGCTCACAGACGTACATGGCATAGAGGTAGCGCGTAGCGTTGCCCGTCAGGGACGGACCTATCAGCGCGACACCTACCAGAAGAAAAAACGCAAAGAACGAAAGGACAGCTATCCTCCTCATGATAGGACCACGAAGAGCATACTATAAATGCTTTTCTATCAGGGCAACAACTCGAAGAAATCGCCGACTTGGCACCCCGCAAGGGACAACCCCTGCCAAGTCGCCGTCGAGCCACAGCGAAGCTACGGCGAAGGCGACAGGCGCGGCGATTTCAATCCAGGCCAGCTATCCTTCGTCAATCGTCGTGGTAGAACCGCGATAGATCTGCGCGAAGCTCGGCGCCAAGACGATGTAGTCATCACCGAAGCCCGCGATGTCACCATCGATGGCCTCGATGGTCTTCTTGAGCTTGTTGATGGCACGCTTGAGCTCGACGAGATCCTTCTCCTTGAGCGGCTTGATGTTGACGAGCGCTATGGCGTTCCCCATACGGATGCAGTCAAGGATCGGCTTGACATCGGCAAAGTCCGTGAGGTTGAACGGGCGAATAAGCACCTTATCGAACCCACGTTCCTTGGCGTCAGCATTGAGTTCCAAGAACTCCTCTTCCGCATTCACGTCATCCTCGTCATCCATGCCTGATCGCTTCAATCTCTTGAAAAACTTCCTCATGTGCTCCACCCTCATGCGAATCTTATGAAAACTCACACGTTGACACACCTATATAAAGCTTTCTATGGGCCAGAGGCATGGTCGACGACGGACGAGCCACGTGAGTCCCTGCAGACCGACACCTTGCGATAGATTTTTTAAAGACCTCCCTCTTTTGCGGAGTCATGGAGCTCAAACAAGTCATCCTGGTCCGGACAGACCTTAGGCTACCTTCTGGAAAGATGGCCGCCCAGGTCGCCCACGCAAGCGTGGAATGCGTCATGCGCAGCGAGAAATCCGACGTGAAAGAGTGGAAGGCGGAAGGGGGCAAGAAGATCGTGCTCAAAGTGGACGGGCTTGCGGAGCTATACACGTACAACCAGCAAGCCAAAGACGCAGGACTCGTGACGGCGATGATCACGGATGGAGGGCTTACCGTCGTCCCACCCGGAACGGTGACATGCCTTGGCATCGGACCTGCTCCGGAAGAGAAGATCGATTCAGTCACCGGATCGCTCAAGATGCTCTAGGCTGACTTCTGCACGGGAACACAAAGATCCTTGGTCAAGTACATCTCCGTCTGATCGCACTCAGGGTCATGGAACATCGATACCCCATCGAAGACGTTGCACATGATCGGGAATCCCCTCCCCCTTTCCGCTTCCAATCCAGGCATTTCGGTACGCACAGCCTCAGGAATACCACCACCTTTGTAGAGAATCCCCAACGTGAGGAAATGGCCTGGACTGTAGATGACATCCACCTTGACCGACTCGGGCGAGTACGGAACGTGCTGCACCACATTGACGAGAGCCTCCGCCATCCCGATGTCGATGTTCAACTCAACAAGACGATCCTCGCCCCCATAGAGCTGACTTGCCAGGCGGTCCAGATTCGCAATCTCCACCGTGAAGTACTCGACGAAGGCAGCATACCGACCGTAGGCAACCTCCTGATCCTGAGCGCGCTCCATCTCGTACTGGACCAAGAAAGGCACAGAGCCATCCCTTGCGCGACGCGCCTCGAAATCCTTGAGGACAAGGACCTCGATGCCACCATCACTGGCGTCCCCGTGCGGGCTCATTGTACACCCTTTAGGATGTGAATCATTGATAAATGTTGTTCTTAGAATGTGTCAAGGCGACACGAAAGGCAGGGTTTTTTGTCAATCCTCGAGGAGAAGAATCTTGAGATCAGAGAGGTACCTTCTTGCCTCGGCGACGACTTCGACGAGGCCGGACCACCTGGCTTTGTCATCGATGACATCCGCGTGCCGGTCGACGAAAGACAGAAGCCCAGCCACCGTATCGACCTGGTCGACAGAAGGAGAACCCACCAAGAGCGCATCAACACCATCTATGAGGACCGACAGGAAGTCGTCATCACCCACCTTGATCGTGCGGAGCTCATCGAAGTAGGCAAGCTTCTTCTTCGCCTGCCGCAGAAGACTCTGCAGACGAGCAATCTCCAGATCAGACGCAAGGCCCATGACGAGTCCAATACAGGCCGACGATATAAATGTTGCGACGAGCAATGAGCGCAACCACCTTCCCACGAGAAAAATTCACGCCGCTTTACGTGGGCGCGACTCTATCAATGTGGCAAGATCACTTGCCGCCGAGGCGACCGTGTTGATCATGTGCCCGAACCTCACCCGATAGTCATTGTCAAATGCGTCCAAACGACTCCGCAGCAATCCCACGGCGCGTACAAGATTCTGGATGTCATGGTCTATCTGAGCGGAGACCATCCTCTCATCGTTCGCGGTGACGATGTGCGACAACGGAGCCACCATGTCAAGATACAACTGATCACCGCCATCCAACTTCTCGAACTGCTGGCGCACCTGCTTTGACATCAGCACCTTGTACACATCACGCAAGATCTTCTGCTGCGCAAGCACGCCGCGGCGCCACTCGAACAGTCCATCCACCTGAGGGATCACAGGAGCACTCTTGATCTCGCTTCCCTTGAACAACGCCGTGAACACACCCATGCTATCACCCGGCACATCGCCAGCACGTCAACGGCTGCGCAAGTATATATGCGTTTGGGTGGAAGACAGAATCCATTCACTCACTGACGGTCGCCACAGGCTCCAGACACCGAAGATATCCCATGCCACAGAAATTCTCCACCTGATTCAGGAAGACGGCCCTCGCACCGTCAGGAATCCCCTGATCGAGGACCGACTGCCGAATGTGCGGCCGCGCACGAATCGAGCGGACAGCCCCCTGCTCACCGTTCACGTCGAAGAACACGACACGTTGACCTGACACGTACTGATAGTCATCCCTCTTCAATCCATAATATTCAAGATAATCATTGTCCGGCATCCGCTCAAGCGCCTGCACCGCGCCATAGTCAAGCTCACCGCCTGGAGGCACCCCCCAACGCAGATGCTTACCCTCACGTGCCTCGTCCAGGACCTTTCCATGCGGCGTCCAGACCGCAATGTCCCCCTGAGCGATCCTGAGGGCACCATACACCACCTTATCCTCAGGCAGACGCGCAGGGTCAAGCTGCGCAATCACGTGCTCGAGCCTTTGTCTGAACCAGATATACTCATCCTGCGCACCCCTGATCCGCTGGAACAACACCGCGTCATCGAGAATGCCATACATTTTGAGCGCGCTGTCAAGGATCTGCTGCCTGAACACGATCGGGACGTCAACAGAGTTCAGCCGAACAACCGCATCCTTCGGCCTGCCCTCAGGATAGCGCACCAACAGAAGATCATTGATCCCCCTGCGCGCATAATACGAATTGACCACCCTCTCTTCCACTCCGAACGCGCGGACAACATCCTGCCCGATCACGTCCTCCGCGAGAACATCCTCCAAATCATCCCCTCGAGGGGCGGACGTCAGCAATGTCTGAGCAGTGTCACGAAAAAAAGGAACCATCTCCTGCCCATGATGACCAAATATCATCTGCGCGATCCCGAACATCGCCTCCTGCGTACCTTGCGCATCCGTCAATTCGATGACCCTCTTCTGCAGGTCAAGGAACCGCTTCTCCTTCTCCACTATGAGCGGATCAGCGTTATACTGGAAACGCAACACCAGCGATCTCTCAAGAATGAGATTCCTGAGGGCCGCCATCGACGGTGTCCGCGACGAGACGAACTTGACATCGACAGAAGGGTCCCAGTACGCAGGAATCTTCGCATCATCGCTCTCCTTGGCGCAACTTCGATACTGATCATCAAGGGAAACCCTCATCTCGCGTACTCCCCGGCCAAGCTGATCAGCGGAGAGATGAAGCACATAATCCATGTCGAGGACCAAGGCAGTCTCATCGCGACCCTCCCCCCACAGACGATACATCACGTTATGCGGCGCAGTCACCGACGGTTTGAAATCAAGGACGACCGCATCAACACCGCGCAGATGCTCAAGCATCTGCGGAGAGGATACCCTGTCGACAATCGCGGCATAGAACGAAGGATCCAAGGACAGCAAACCCTCACGCAACACCGCATCGAGCGAGAAATGACGGAACCTGCCAAAGGCCACCTGATGACCCTCATTTGCCGCAAGTATGCCCGCGCCCAAGTACTGAGGCAAGGTAGACCCCCGCATGTCAACGACACGACCCCGCGCAGACAGCGCATCGCCTATATCAGTCCAGAACGTCGCCTCGTCCATCGTCGGTGGCATCGCCATACGGAAAGACAAGCCGCTTTTAAGAGTTCACACCGCCGAGAGCCAGGCCGTGCAGAAAATCTCCTTTCAAGCCTCGTCCCGTACTGTTCGCATTCAACGATTTCGGCCGTTGAGTGCGAGGTGGGTTGCCCTCAAAGAGGGCAAGCCCACATGTCAAACTCAGTGAACTATGCCCGCAAGCCCACACAAAACCCCCTTGTCGCCTCTCTCCAAAAAGTGTTCACGCTCACCCTTAAGTGCGGAACAGAGATTTTCTACAAGGCCCCTGAGCCCGCAATACATAAATAACTCCGCTACCGACACACACCATGCAAGCACCCACCGAGAAGGATCTGTTCGCATTCATCCAGGAGCGACAGCTCGTGTGGCACAAACGCTTCGTGCTCGGACAGCAGCGCCCGTGGACCGAC
>JBDRLR010000130.1:0-6640 GCA_043812855.1 Nanobdellota archaeon
GAGTGTTCCCGTTCACCTGCAGCATGGGAAGCAAATACGGAGACATACGCGTGAGCGCATAGAGGACACCATGAAGACCGCAAACATATCCATCCCAAGCATGCACTGCAAAGCATGCGAGACCCTGCTGACCGAGATAGCGCTCGAGATCAATGGCGTCACTGCTGCACACGTGCCGCTCCCCACCAAGACAGCGACGGTAACGTACGACGAGAAGAAGACCAGCGAATCCGCGATACGAAAGGCATTCGAGGACGAAGGATACCCCACGAAGTGAAACCATGAACAAAAAATATCTAGTCGCAGTAGTCATCTCAGTATTGGTCACCAGCGCGCTGCTGAGCACCACTGCTGGAGCCGCACCAACACCCAACCTGCAAGTCGCGCTGCTGGACTACACCCCAGACCCCGCACAACCAGGCCAAGCCATAGACCTCACACTCGAGATCGCAAACTCAGGCAATCCCTCAGACGACGCCTGGCTTGAAATCGTCGAAGACTACCCCTTCACCCTCCTGCCCGGCGGCGACACCCAGCGCGTCAAATCCCTGCGCATAGTAAGCGGGACACAGAAACTGCAATTCAGACTTCTCGTAGACAAGGATGCGTCAGACGGACCTACCCCCCTGCGAGTCAGATACAGCCCATCCACATCCACAGGCAACTACCAAGAAGCCACATTCACCATCAACGTAGAAACATTCGGCGCGCGCCTCGGCATCGACCGCATCCAACAGGTGCCCGAGCGTCTCGAACCCGGACAAGAAGGAAGGCTCATCATCACCCTCACCAACCACGATGACCAGACCCTGCGAAACGTGGACCTCTTGGTCGACCTGACGAACAGCTACGACATCGCGTCAATCATGGACAACACCCTCGCCGTGCAATCCATGATCAACGCAAGGCTCATGAACATCAATATGCGCATGGAATCAGGCCTCACACCGCTTGGCGGATCATCCAACATGAAGAACGACAACGGCATGAAACCCACACTCTCTTTCGTGGCCGCTGCCCCCATCGGCACCAGCACCCTCAAACGCATAGGAAGCATAGAACCTGAACAGACGCTCAGCATCACCTATCCCCTGCGCGCCCTGCCCGACACTCCCCCTGGCATCTATGCCACGCAAGTATTCGTGAACTACAACGACGAAGACAACAACCCATTCCACACGCAAAGCGAAATCGCGATCGAGATCGACTCCGCAGCTGACCCACTGGTGCACCTAAAGCAGACCACACTAAGAACAACCGACTTCGCAGGCCAAGTCATCATCGAAGTCGCCAATCGAGGACAATCAAGCATGCAATTCGCGACCATAACGCTGGTTCCCGATGACGCCTACACTCTCATCACGGCGCCCAGGGAAGCATACCTAGGCCAGATGGAAGCAGGCAGCAGCAAAGAAGCCATCTTCACCATCCTACCGCACGACGAATCATTGTCACTGCCAGTCATACTGACCTATCGAGACGCATACAACACCCCCCGCACCCAGGAGACGACGCTCACACTAGACATCATCAACAAGAACTACTACCGAGACATGCCCTACGAAATGATGATTCCTTGGATCATCCTCGGCGCAGTCATAGTCATACTGCTCGGCTACTTCCTGCGCACCAGCTCGCGCAAAAAGGGGAAGCGATGAAGACTGATCTCCTCATCATCGGCATGCACTGCGCAAGCTGCGCAACGCTACTGACACGAGCCCTCAAGAAAGTCCCTGGCGTCACAGACGCCAACGTCAACTACGGCACCGAGCGCGCCTCGGTCGAACACGACGCCACCGCGAAGATCGATGACATGATCGAGGCCGTCCGCAAGAAAGGCTACGACGCAAAAGCACTCGGCGGAAAACAGGCTGCAAGTCCCTCGGCCGCAGCCCCTGCAACAGTCACGGCCGAAATGGTGTGCGAACCAACCGCTGATATCGACCCCTATGCGCTCCAGGCGCAAAAAGAACAAGAAGAACTCGACCGACTCACCAAACTCTTCCACATCAGCCTCATCTTCTCCATCCCCGCATTCATCGTCGGCATGTTCTTCATGCAAGACGGCGCCTTCTTCTTCGGGATCGAGATGCCATCGGCCATGCTGCTCCTGTTCGTGCTTGCCACACCCGTCCAATTCATCGTCGGCGCCCAATTCTACAAAGGCGCTTGGACCGCGCTTCGCAACAAGAGCGCCAACATGGACACCCTCATCGCACTGGGAACGAGCGCGGCCTACTTCTATAGCGTGTACGTCGTTTTCTGGGCAGTGGAAGAGACTGGCCAATACTTCGAAGCAGCAACCACGATCGTGACCCTCATCCTCATGGGCAAACTGCTGGAGATGCGCGCCAAACGCAAGACCAGCGAAGCCATCAAGAAACTCGTAGGCCTCCAACCCAAAATCGCAACCGTCATCCGCAACGGACAAGAGATGCGCATCGCCGTCGATGACGTGCAAGTAGGAGACACGCTCGTCGTCAAACCCGGCGAGAAAGTCCCCGTCGACGGAGAACTCACCCAAGGAGCAAGCAGCCTCGACGAAAGCATGATTACTGGAGAAAGCATACCCGTCGCAAAAGCCATCGGCGACGCAATCATCGGAGGCACCATCAACAAACACGGCACATTCCAATTCAAAGCCACCAAGATCGGAGCAAATACGACGCTTTCACGCATCGTCAAGCTCGTCGAAGACGCACAAGGCCGAAAGGCACCCATCCAACGCTTCGCCGACGTCATCAGCGGCTACTTCGTGCCCGCCATCATCGTCATAGCAGCCGCCACAGTGGTCTTCTGGACCATCGCGACACCGCTTGGAATCGGATTCGGCATCATCGCCGCAGTCAGCGTCCTCGTCATCGCGTGCCCCTGCGCCCTGGGCCTTGCGACACCCACCGCAATCATGGTCGGTACAGGGATAGGAGCGAAAGAAGGCATCCTCATCAAAGGCGGAGACTCTCTTGAGACCGCCCACAAACTCAAATATGTCATCTTCGACAAGACGGGCACCATCACCCACGGAAAACCCATCGTGACCGACGTGGTGGCTGCAAGCAAGAAGCACGCCGCCAACATCCTGAGCGTAGCCGCCAGCATCGAGAAAGGAAGCGAACACCCGCTCGCAGACGCCATCGTCCAGCACGCCAAAGACAAGAATATCACCATCACGAACGTCACCAACTTCTCCGCCATCCCAGGCCACGGCATCACAGCCCGCATCTTGGGATCGACGCACTATTTCGGAAACGAACGACTCATGCAACGCGAAAAGATAGACTATGAGCCCCTCAAGAAACGGCTCCGCGAGCTCGAAACGGAAGGCAAGACCGTCATGCTCCTCTCGCACAACAAAGAAGTCATGGGCATGATCGCTGTCGCGGACACGATCAAAGAGACGAGCAAGGAAGCGGTGGCGAAACTGCGCAAGATAGGCATAACGACATTCATGATCACCGGAGACAACGAACGCACCGCCAAAGCCATCGCTCAACAGGCAGGAATCTCACACGTCTTCGCAGACGTCCTTCCTGAGCAGAAGGCAGAGTACGTCAAGAGACTGCAGAACGGATGGAAGGACTTTCCGGCTGGAAAGGTCGGCATGGTCGGCGACGGCATCAACGACAGCCCTGCCCTCGCACAAGCCGACATCGGCATCGCCATGGGAAGCGGAACCGACGTCGCCATGGAGACTGGCGATATAGTGTTGATGAAAGATGACCTGCGCGACGTAGCCAAAGCAATACGATTGAGCAAACTCACCATGAGCAAGATCAAACAGAATCTCTTCTGGGCATTCATCTACAACACCCTGGGCATCCCGATCGCCGCAGGCGTGCTCTATCCTACTTTCGGCCTCTTGTTGTCGCCAATAATCGCCGGCGGCGCCATGGCATTGAGCTCCGTGAGCGTGGTAAGCAATTCGCTGCTGCTCAAGACGAAGAAACTCTGATGGAAACTAGTTTCTCCGCTACATACTAATGTTGTTACACCTCCACTCAAGCAATCACAGAACAAGGTGATACGATGAAAGAAAGCCCACAAACAATACATTACGCGGCGGGAATCCTGCTGGCCATCGCCGTCTCAATCATGGGATACAATGCATACACCCTGCAAACCATCGGGCAAGAGCGCACCATCACGATCGCGGATTCACAGTCACTGCTCGCAGGAATCGTACCCCAAGGAACGCCCGCCATCTATGGAGCAGAGCTGCAAGTCAGATTCGACGATGTATCCGCTGAAGATCCCCCCCTCGCTGACGCGACGATCAGGAAGCTGGGCGCTATCGACAGGACCATCGAGCTGACCGGCGGCGAGCTCGAACGCTACATCAACATACTCTATCGCATGGAGAACGGCATCAGCTGCGAATACTGCTGCGGCGCCAGGTCCATCATCTTCGAAGACGGAAAGCCAGCCTGCGGATGCGCCCACAGCTACGCCATGCGCGGCCTCGCCAAGTACCTCATCACCAAGCATGGAGATGAATACACCGACGCGCAGATCATGGAGGAAGTCGCAAAGTGGAAGACGTTATTCTTCCCCACACAACTCCAGCAGAAAGCAGACATACTCGTCGCGCAAGGCGTCGAGGACAACTACATCAACGTCGCGAGCAACAAATATCGTGGCATCGAGCAAGGAGCCTCAGGAGGAGGCATGGTGGGAGGTTGTTAAGATGAAACACACCGAACAGAAGAACTTCGTCAGCTACGCGCTGCTGATACTGGCACTCGTCCTGGTCATCGTATCCGCAGTCCAGGCCGTGCAAATCAATGAATTGAAACAAGAATCAACCGCAACAGGATCCACAGAAACCGCCCGCGCAACAACACCCACTGCAGCCACAAGAAGCGCGCCCACCGCAAGCGCGCCCGTCATGGTCGGGGGATGCTAGATGCCCAAGGCATTTCCCGCGCTCGCTTTGACCCTCATCCTTCTTGCCGCTTGCAGCGCGGTCAGCAAAGAACCTAGCATCACGACCGTCGCACCTGCGCAGTTCAAGTCAATCATAAAAGACCGTGACGTGTTCGTCCTGGACACACACATACCTGAAGGAAAACACATCATCGGAACTGACGGATTCATCGCCTACGACCAACTTGCAGAGAACGAAAACCTGCTGCCCAAGGACAAGAATACACCTATAGCAGTCTACTGCAGAAGCGGGTCAATGAGCGGGCAGGCTGCGCAGACGCTGCAGTCGATGGGCTATCGCACGATCTATAACCTAGAGGGGGGCACCAATGCCTGGGGTGAGGCAGGATTCGACTTCACCGGCCGCAGTTACAGCTCATTTATGGCAGTCGACAAAACAATCACTGTGTACAAGTCACCCACTTGTGGATGCTGTGTCGGGTATGTGGCCGCGCTTGAAGGAGAGGGGTTCCAGGTCAATGTCGTAACGACAGAGGACATGGCGAGCATCAAGAACCAATACCAAATCCCCAGTGCAATGGAGAGCTGCCACACCAGCCTCGTAGGAGGATACGTCGTTGAAGGCCACGTCCCCATCAAGGTTCTCAGCACACTGCTGGATGAACAACCCGATATCGATGGCATCGCCCTGCCACGCATGCCCTCGGGAACGCCAGGGATGCCGGGACCAAAAACCGAAAAGTGGCAGATCTACTCGCTCCAAGACGGCATGCCAGGGAGCTACTTAACCATATGAGGAGAAAAACCCATGACGAAGAAGCAAGACAACACAATGGTTTATGTGCTCGGCACCGGCCTCATCGGCATACTCATTGGAGCCGTACTTGCGCCATTATGGTTGACGGCCATGCACGGGACGGACATGCATGATGACTTGAACACTATGCCCATGGATGCCCGCAGAGAAGCATTCATCGACATCAAACAAGACATCATCGGCAACAATCTGGCCGCTGGAGGATATCGATGCTGCCTCGAAGTACCTTGCACCTACTGCATCGAAAAGACGCCAGGTCACGGGGAAGGCAGTACCTGCGACTGCCTTGAAGACATCGTGAACGGACGGCACCCCTGCGGAGAGTGCATTGGCGAGATCCTTGAAGGACACGGGAACAAGTATCTCTCGAATTACTTCGCAAAGGCGATCGCCGAGGAAGTCGGCGAACAACACCTGGACGCACTCCGACAGATCATGTTCGAGAAATACGGGATCGCCATCGAAGACCAGGCGTAAGATAATCGGTTCACCGCTCGCCCGCGCCGACCCCCAAGTGGCGCGGCGTCGAGCCCTACCTCGAGAGATCCATGATGACCTTGAACACACGCTCAGTCTCCTTTGCGAGAAACGACCTGTAGTTCTCCAGGGACGTCTGATCAGGCTCGGCAAGCGGCATCGGCTGACCGTACCGTACGCGGACGTGACGGCCATCATAGATGAACCCGACGGGAACAATAGGGACTGCGACCCCACTGCGTCTGCGCACCGCGTCGGCCAAATAGACAAGACCTGATTTCGGAGGGATGAACTCCCGCCCCTTCTCCCTGCTATAGGTCGGAAAGAATACCTTGGCGTCATCCTCAGGAAATATCCCGATCGCGTCACCCACCTCAAGATGCCTGATGGCCTGGCGCATTGATCCTGTGTTGGCCTGACCCGGGTCATCCACCTTCGCCTCAAGCGCGGTGCCCGTGAGCC
>JBDRLR010000131.1:0-4198 GCA_043812855.1 Nanobdellota archaeon
CTCCTTGGGGTTCATGGCCTTTGACGTCGGCGATCATGATGCCGGTGCGGTGTTTGTTGCGGTTGAGTTCCATGACTTGGTCGTTTCTTCCCTTGGCGAGCGCCCGTGCGATGCGTTCGTCGAGGTTGTGGTGGTATTCGAAGTTGTAGATGATGGCTAGGTCGCACCCGACTCCTTTGATCATCGCGTCGGGATTCTCGTCGGGGAATTGGTGGAGCTGTCGTACTTCGACATACAGATCGATGCCTGACAGGGAGGGAAGGTGTTCAGGGATTGGGCTGATGGCGTGCTGTGTCTGTCGCATGTCGGCAAGAAGGTCTGCGTAGGGGATGGTGTCGCGGGTGATGATGGTGGCCATGGCTGCGATGAATGAGGAGGTGGTTCTTAAGCTTTCCACAAAATAGTATCTATATAGAAAATATGTGGTGCTAGGTGGTGATCGTCACGACGCTGTTGTCGCCGCCGATCATCAGCTTCATGTTGGCCAAGAAGGCGTAATCTTTTTATCCTACGGCCATTCAGTGTCGATATGCTCGCTCAGGATGTCCTCGATCTGCGTTCTCTTCGCAAGGATGGCTCGAAGGCGTCTTTGGCCAGGATGCGCGGGCTTATTGATTGTCTCCTAAGGGAGGATGAGCTTGAGAAGGGCATCGTCATGGCTATGGTGGACAAGGTGAAGGCTGCTGAGGCAGCTGAGTTCGTCGTGTCTGAGGCTGAGTTCAAGTCGCTGCGCGATTCCAAGGACGTGGTCCGCAACATCGCGCACGTATTCGGTTCTGAGTGCGATGATGTGCGGGGGTTGCTTGGTATATATTTGAAGAGTGTGGATGCCGCGATGGCTGGCACGGTGGGGCTTGAACAGGCCGATCAGATCTTGTCGAAGATCGAGTCTGAGACCTCGGCCATGCTCGGCCAGGAAGAGAAGATGAGGTCCTATCTTGCCAAGCTCAAGACGCTCACGTACAGCAGACGGTTCATCAAGTCGGGTGTTGTGGTTGCCAAGGTCTTGACGACGCCGGTCGGTGTGGCCGCCCTCACGGCGAGTCCGCTCACCAAGGAGCCTACGCGTCTCTTCATGCATGTTGATGGCGTGGAGAATGTTCCGTCCAAGGGTCCGATCATCATCGCGGCGCATCATCATCATGCTGCCCTCGATCCATTGGTGCTCTTGGCGACGATGAAGCGGCCCATCTTCTTCTTGGCGTCGACGGAGACCTTCGTCGTTTCCAGGCTCTATGGCTGGTGGCTGCGCAGGATGGGGCATCTGCCGTTCACCAGGGATGACGGAAGGCGTTCCAGGCTCACGGGCACCGCGCTTGAGGCGAAGGTGGATGACACGCGTCAGGCCAATACAGGGTCTATGCGTCAGGCCATCAGGCACTTGGAGGTCGGCGACGCGATCGGGATCTTTCCTGAGGATGACGCCAAGGTATTCTTTCCGACCTACATTAGGGAGAATGGGCAGGAGTTCATTCCGCCCAAAGCGGGTCTTGTCTATTTGGCCGATGTTGTGCGCAGACGCAGAGGGGTCGCAGTCCCTATTGTTCCCGTCGGCTTCCTCTATGCTGGCCGTCACGTTCGTGTCAGGTTCGGTCCGCCGATGTCGCTTGCCTCACCGAGCGATGGGTCTGACGAAGGGTACCGTTCGTTTCTTTTTGCAGAGACTGAGCGTGTGTTCAAGGTCATTATGGACCTCTCGAGGTAGGGCTCGACGCCGCGCGAGCAAGAATCAGAGTTTCTTCGTCTTGAGAAGGAGCGAGTTGCTCACCACGCTCACCGAGCTGAGCGCCATGGCGCCGCCGGCGATCATAGGGGACAGCAGCCATCCGGTCAGGCCGTACAGTGCGCCGGCGGCCACAGGGATGCCGAGCACGTTGTAGAAGAATGCCCAGAAGAGGTTCTGTTTGATTTTGGCCATAGTCATCTGGCTGAGCCGTATCGCGCGTGCCACGTCGCGCACGTCGTTCTTCATCAGGACGATGTTGCCGGTCTCCATGGCGACGTCGGTGCCGCTTCCCATGGCGATGCCGATGTCGGCGCATGCCAGCGCGGGTGCGTCGTTGATGCCGTCGCCGACCATGGCGACCTTGCCGTTCTTCTGCAGGCGTCGCACTTCATTGGCTTTGTCCTCGGGCAGCACCTCGCTCAAGACGTTGGTGATGCCTGCTTGCGCCGCGATTGCTTTTGCCGTGCGCGCGTTGTCTCCGGTGATCATGTAGACATCGATGTGCATGCGCTGCAGCATCTCGACCGCTTCTTTGGCGTCGGGTCGTATCGTGTCTGCGACGGCGACCGCGCCGATGGCCTTCTTGTCGCAGGAGATGATCATGACGGTCTTCCCTTGGGATTCGAGCGACGCGACGTCCTTCTCGATGGAGTTGATGTTCACTCGTTGCGTCTTCATCAGGCGTGCGTTGCCTATGTGGTAAGTCTTCTTGTCGATGACGGCTGTGACGCCGTGGCCAGGGATGGCTGAGAATGATTTGGGGGTGACGAGCGTGATCTTTCTCTTCTTGGCTTCGGCGACGATGGCTTGGGCCAGTGGGTGTTCTGAGTGCGTCTCGATGCTCGCGGTGATGCGAAGCAAGGTCTTCTCGTCGACGGACGTCGCGATGACATCGGTGACTTGCGGTGTTCCGGTGGTGATGGTGCCGGTCTTGTCGAAGATGACTGCTTTGACTTTGTGCGCGGTCTCAAGCGAGTCTCCTCCTTTGATGAGGATGCCTTCCTTTGCGCCTTTTCCGGTGCCGACCATGATCGCGGTCGGTGTCGCAAGGCCCAGGGCGCAGGGGCATGCGATGACCAGGACGCTCACGGCGGTGATGATGCCGAATGCGCTTCCTTGCGCAGAGAAGAATGTCCATGTCGCGAACGTGATGGCCGCGATGATGATCACTGCGGGCACGAAGTAGCTTGAGATGGTGTCGGCGAAGCGTTGGATGGGCGCTTTCTTTCCTTGGGCGTCTTCGACGAGCTTGACGATGCGCGCAAGGGTCGTGTTGGCTCCGATCTTCGTCGTCTTCATGCGCATGGCTCCGTGGGTGTTGATGGTGGCTCCGATCAGCGTGTCTCCTCTTTCTTTGTTGACTGGGATGCTCTCTCCGGTGATCATGCTTTCGTTGACCGCGCTCGAGCCGTCGATGACGATGCCGTCGACAGGTATCTTCTCTCCGGGCCGTATGATGATGATGTCTCCGACCATGACGTCGTCGATGGAGACAGTTATCTCCTTGCCTGCGCGCAGCACGGTGGCCTGCTTGGGTGTGAGGCCGACGAGTTTCTTGATGGCTTCGCTCGTCTTTCGCTTGGCGCGCGTCTCAAGCAGCTTGCCCATGAGGATGAGTGTGATGATGGTGGTCGCGGCTTCGAAGTATTGCGGTCCGCCCGTCGACCACAGGAGGTTGTATGCGCTGGAGAAGTAGGCTGCGCTCGTCCCCATGGCGATGAGGGTGTCCATGCTGGCGGTCTTGTTGCGTAGCGCGGTCCATGTCCCTTGGTAGAATTGCCATCCGATGATGAATTGGACGGGTGTGGAGAGCGCGAAGAGGATCCACGCGGCGTGGGGCATCATGATGCCGATGTACAGGACGGATTCGGGCATCATGAGCATGCCGATGATGAATGCGGGCACGGAGAGCACGAGGCTGATGATGAAGAGCCGTGAGAGCGTGCGGACTTCCTGCTGTTCAGCTTCCGATTTCTTCGCGTAGGGATCTGCGGTCGGAAGCGCTGCGCCGTATCCGCGTCCAGTCACGGCATCGATGAGCGCCTGCATGTCTGTGTTCTTGTCGTGCTCGATCGTGGCGGTTCCGGTCGCGTAGTTGACGTTGGCGTCGGTCACGCCAGGCACCTTCTTGAGCGTCCGTGTCAGTAGATTGGAGCAGCTTGCGCAGTGCATGCCTGTGATGGTGAGTTGTGTCTTCATCGTGTGGGGTATCCTTCGTCCTCGAATGCCTTTCGTATCGCGGATTCGCTGGTCTTCTTCTCGTCGTACGTGACGGTCGCGGTCTTGGTCAGGAGGGGTACGGTCGCCTCTTTGACGCCGTCGATTTCCATGGCTATCTCGGTCAGCAGGGTCTCGCATGCTTTGCAGTGCATGCTTGGGATGGATATGTTTGCGGTCTTCATGGTGTCCTCTATGCGCTCACGCGTATGTCTCCGTATTTGCTTCCCATGCTGCAGGTGAACGGGAACACTC
>JBDRLR010000132.1:0-4493 GCA_043812855.1 Nanobdellota archaeon
CTACACCGAATCGACGCAGAAGGAACAGACTCGTGAACTGTGGACGAGAAGGATGTTCTTCGAATAATTCCCGCAGATCTCACAGATGCCCTCCTCAGCGACACGATCACCGATGGGCTTTCGCTGCTCCTCACGGATCTCGATGGACCCCACAACCTTCTCAAAAAGAGCGGGCTCGATCTTAAGGATGTCCTTGAGGGTCAGGAATCCTACGACCTGTCCATCATCCACGACAGGCATATGCCTGATGTCATTCTTCTGCATGAGGATGAGCGCATCATAGATGTCCTTCTCCGGAGAGATTGTGACGAGATCGCGGGTCATCACATCCTTGACCGTGGTCGTGCGAACATCAAGACCTGCCCTGAGCGCCTTGCGCACAAGGTCCTGCTCAGTGATGATGCCCAGGATGCGGCGATCCTTGTGCACCAGAAGGCTGCCCACATCATTGACGTCCATGATCCTTGCGCACTCCTGGAGCGTCACGGTCTGGTCGATCATGATCGGCTTTGTGGTCATTCCATCGATGACGCGGTAGCCTGTAAGCATCATAGGTGAGGAGAAGAGAGATGAGTATAAAAACGTTTGTCCCGGTCGACGCGCCTAACGCCGCGCCGTGAACACTCGTCCACATACTTCCTAGTCGACATGTCCCTGTGAGGGACCACGGAAAATCGTAGATTTTCCTATGTCGGAACAGCAGTCCCGACACACCCCCTTGTCGACTCTCTTGCTCACTCTCAGGCGTTCACCCGTAAGCGCGGCATCCGACTTGGCACATCAATAATTGACGAGAATCTGGACGTCCTTGCCGAATATCTCCTTGAGGCTCTCGAAAATCGTCTCTCTCACGAAGACCTTAGGAGCGATCTCAACCTTCACCAAGGCATGCTCAAGCTCCTCCATCGTCGATCGGCGGACACCGCCGAGCTTTCCCGACTCGAGGATCTCCGCGCGCGAGATGTCACGGTCCTCCTTGTCGATGTCATGGATGATGAACGCCTCCTTGCCGAGCAATATGACTTCACCGAACAAGTCGCCATGCTTGACGCGGATCTTGGTCTTCTCCAGCTCGCGGCCGCGCTTGCGCTGGATGTACTCCACCATGAACTTGATGATCTCGTTCGCCTTGCGCTGCACATCGCCGATCTCAGTCTTCTGCAGCTTACTCTCATCCTGGCTATGCTTTGCCTTCTGCACATCATGGATGAGACGCACGAAACGCTCAGGGATCAGACCCTTGTGCACCATGTGCTGCTCGAAGGTCTCTACTATCTTGTCCTCAGGGACAGACTCGCTGAGCCCTTCAAGGCGCATGACATCGCGGATGACGGTGATCACGTTCTCGTAGGCGTGCACGACACTGTGCTGCTCACGCTTCTTCTCGATCTGGCTGAACAGCTTGCGGAGGCGCTTGAGATAGCGCTCGGCGTCAGAGACGAGCTTATCGATCTCGGCGCCGCTGACTTCCTTCTTGTCGCCATGCTCAAGGTCCTTGCGGACCTGGATGTTGTGCTCCAAGATGCCCACGAACTCCTCCTCGAGCATCTTCTCCTTCGTCACGAAGACATCACGCATCAGCGTCGGCGTCTCCTTTGGCGTCGGAGGGGGCAGGCCGTACAGCATGATGGCCGCCTGGCTCGGCGTGAGGATTGAATAGAAGGTGTCCTCCATGCCGATCTCCTTGAGCTTGAGCTTGATGCGCTCAATCATCTGGCCGCCCGTGCTCATGAACATGTCGATGGCCTCGGGACTCGGCTTGACCTTGCCCATGCGCAGAAGCTGCTTCCACGGCATGAAGATGCCCCGATCGAAGAAGGGGATCCCATCTCTTAGGAACGTGAAGATGACTGGATTGGCCTCCTTGATATTGTCCCAGAAATCCGTGAGGATGTAGACCTGGATGTTGAAACTCTTATCGATACCCGTCATGCGACTCGTGTCGATACCCATGCCGATGATGATCGCCCGCAGCTTGTCCTTGAGCTCGGCACGCGTCATCTTCTTGACATCAGTATCATCGATGACGATGAAGACGTCGACGTCCGACTTCGGCGTCGCCTTGCCCTGGACGAGAGAACCTGCGAGGACATAACTGACGATGTACTTCTCGAACTTCTTGAGCACCATGGTCTTGTGGATCTCAGAGATCTTGATCGCGGCGAGCATACCCTTATCATAGATCGGCGCAGACATGGCGATCATCTGCAGAAGCTCATACTTGCCATCATAACATGACTGCCACACCTCGCTGAGGATCACGACATCGACGAGGAACCGCTCATCCTGCTCGACCGCCATCTTCGACATGATGCCTTGGAGCTTCTCTCGCAGCTCCATCTTGGGCATGGTGACGCTATCCGTGTCGTCGACGAGGATCAGAAGGCTGATCTTGTCCTTGAGCTTAGGATCCTTGCTCGGCGGCAAGAGGGCAAGACCCATCACGTAACTCTCGAACTTGGCGATAATCTTCTTCTTGAACAATTCCAATTTGTCCTTGACTTCATCCATGCGCTTCTGCACATCCTCAGACATATGCGGCAACTGCTGCATCTGCTGCTGATCATCCTTTCTGAGCTGATCGACCTTGGAAACTTTCTTTGCAGAAGACTTCTTTTTGGATTTCGCCATGTATCCCTTGAAACCCTGGACACTTTATAAAAGTTGCGCTGGCCTCCGCGTATATCACGCGGGTCAAGGTATTAAAACGAGGCCGAGTATACACCATGCATGAGACTCTTCATCGCCATCCCGCTTCCAGCAGACGTCACCGAAGCACTCTTCGCCTTGCAACGACGAATCGCTATGGATGGCGCGCGGCTGACACAGGTGAAAGCCGAGCACATGCACATCACCCTCGCATTCCTTGGCGAGCGAAACGACGCGGAAGCGATCGGCGAGAAGCTGCGAGCGATGACGATCACACCATTTCAGCTCATGCTGGGATCCTTGGGAAGCTTCGGCGGACGCACACCGCGCGTGATCTGGGCAGGCATCAGCGAATCCGCCGCACTTGCGAGGGTCCATCGACAGATCGGTGCCGCACTTGGCATCCACGAAACCATGCGCGCCCACATCACCCTGGCCAGGGTCAGGGCGTGTGACGAGACCGGCTGCGAGCTGCTGGGTCGCGCCATCAAAGAAGTCGAGACGCCCCGCGTCATGTGGACTGTGGACCGGGCATGTCTCTACTCAAGCAGCTTGACACCCTCCGGGCCTATCCATGCTGAACTCGCATCGACACATATTTTATTCACTCCGCAGTGAGCATTCTTGACTAGCTTTATAAATGAGGCTGGAATCTTCCAAGCACGATGAACAGCACCGACCACTGCTGACCATGGAACGCAAATTCACAAGCTGGAGCAAGAAGAAAGCCATCGCCAGACTCGAAACCCTCGCCGTCAGCGAAGACCGCAAGCGCAAGATGCGCACCCTCCTGGACTCATCGCCATTCCGAGGGATCTACGCCGACTTCGTGCTCGCCGATGATTCCGGCGCCTTCCGCGCATCGCTTGATCGCAACCAGCAATTCGCAGCGGACGCAAATGAACTGAGAATAGATACTGACATCTACAGGACAGGCATCCCTGATCCCGGCATCGGGATCGAGCTCGACCACACAACACACGGCATGGGCATCCCCGCCCAAGTCACAGGATACATCAACGAAGCATACCGCATCTCGCGAGATGCCATGGGGCGGATAGAAACGACGATACGAAACGACCTCTCCGATTTCATAAACTGGGACGAAGAATTCGACATATGGAGAGTCGGAGAAAACATCTCCTGCGACGTAGGAGAGAAAGGCCCGCTGCGAGCAAGCAAGAACACCAAAGACACCGAACGAAGATGGCGCCAAATCTCAAAGAAGCTCGACGCGACCATGATCCACGAAACCGCGCAGATCCTGTCGGACACCCCGACCGCCGAAGTGAGGAAGGCCTGGCAGGAAGTCAAAGCATACAATGCATACCTACTCTCTGCCGAGCTAGAAGCCTTCAGGACCCTTGCGATCGAGGACCTGGGACTCCTCGGCGCACTGATACAACACAACAACGGAAAAGAGACCCTCACATCGGACGACATCACGGCCACGCTGGCGTCACAAGGAACTGACTTCAAGACGGACCTCGTCACCCCCTTGATCCACAGCGTCGACCGGATAGAGGCCGTCCACCGCGCATTCATCGGCGGACACTATAGCCTGCTGACCAAGCCTTACGATGGCCCAGACAATAGCCCCTTGCACAAGCCCCTTGAAATCCTGCAAGAACACATCCTTCAACTGACACAAAACGACGTCTGCAAACCAGTCTCACGCTACCTTCGCACCGCAACGGAAGCCAAGTACACCCTGCGGGTCGAGCCCAAAGAGCCCTGGAATGTCACGTTCGGAAACGACGGCGGCGCATGCATCGCAGTCCAAGCATATCATGATGGCGTGACCGCAGGGCCAGCCGCAGGCTCCGTTCCCTACTACCTCCTCG
>JBDRLR010000133.1:0-5595 GCA_043812855.1 Nanobdellota archaeon
TTGGGCGAAATCGTCCACGCCGACTTTCTCATGGAAGGATGCACCTTCACGGAATTCATGGTCGGTGTGGGCGGATTCGAAGTCGATGAAGACGAACAACACGAGCTGCACCTCAGCGATGGAGACCTCACACTGGTCAACAACACGTTCAACACCCCCCTGAGCGTGCTGTGGTGCAGCTCGCCGTCGGACCGCGTCACCCTCATCGGGAACCGAGGAGGACCCGCCGCAATCCTCGGATGGGGATTCCGACGATATCTGGGGAACGCATTCGACATCCTCAATTACGACCCGACCGGATTTGAGCATCACTACTGCGAAGCGGGCGCCAAACGATTCTGGCACATCCCCCTTCGCGTCCAAGGCCACGTCATGAAATGACTGCAGGACTTCACGACAACCACGCATGACAATTCTCGATATCTTCGCGGCGCCACGATCATGATGTCCTCTTCGCGCTCAGCAGTCCACAGGACATTTGCCATCGCAGACAGCATTTCCTATCCGCCGTCACGAAAGAGCATCCACAAAACCAAACCCATATTAATGAAGGGCCATTTCGACACCCATGGTCGCGTACAAACAGCGCTGCATCCGATGCAAACAGAACATGGTGCTGATGAAAGGACGCAGACAACTACCCATCTGCATGCAGTGCAACATGAGAGTCGTCGACAGGCCAATCGAGGATCATGAGATGAAAGAGTTCTTCGCCATCGAGCGGACGCTCTACGAGAAACACGCATTCCTGCGCAGAGTCAAAGAAGTCTACCACGAACAAGGCATGATCACTGAACCTCAGAAAGAGGCATTCCTGCGTGTGCTCGAAGAAGCCAAACTGCCTGAAGAAGAGCAGGAGAAGCTGCGCAAAGAGAGACAATCAGCATACTACGCACGCTTCCGAAAACCAGTCAGGGACCAGTGAGTAGCGCATGCTATGCTTTCTGACGTCGGTTTCTTGTCTCACAAATCAATAAATACTCAGTTTTCGTCTCTTGGATCATGCAAGCTTACCTCGACCTCGTCAAGGAGACGCTCAGCGAAGGGACATACAAGCCCAACCGCACCGGTGTTGACGCCATAAGCCACTTCGCAGGACATCTGCGAGTCGACCTTCGAGACGGATTCCCTCTGCTCACCACCAAGAAGATGGACGGATACCGCTGGAGAAGCCTCATCCACGAATTCCTCTGGTACCTCTCCGGCGAGGAGCACATCCGAGACCTGCGCGAGAAGACGAAGATATGGGACGCATGGGCCGACCAGGAAGGAAGGCTGGAGACCGCGTACGGCAGATTCTGGAGACGATTCCCCATCCCATCCTCGGGCCTTGACGGCGAAGCCTGGGCCGACGAATCCAGCAGGTGGGTCGGTCGCGAAGAGGACGGAAGCCTCACATTCGATCAGATCCAGTACGTCATCGACACGCTCCGCGAGACCCCTAACTCACGACGCATGGTCGTGAGCGCATGGCACCCCGCCAACGCGGCAGTCAGCAAGCTACCGCCCTGCCACTACACCTTCGCATTCGCAGTCCACGACGAGAGACTCAACCTCCACATGACACAACGCAGCGCAGACATCGCGCTCGGAGTGCCGTTCAACATCGCGGCATACAGCATGCTGGACATGATCGTCGCCCAAGAAGTCGGCCTGCGACCAGGGGTGTTCAGCCACACCCTCGTCGACCTGCACGCATACTGCGGACGAGGGGAGCGCGCAACATTCTACGAGCAGAACCACATACTGCTCTCTCGACGTGTCCGAGAAGCCACGAGGAGAGCGGACTACTTGGAGATACGGGAATGGATCGAAAAGGCAGCCCCTGCGGAAGCCGACGGCGACTTGGGGATGGACCACGTGCCTGGACTGCTCGAGCAGATGAGCAGAGTCCCCTATGCGAGCCCCCGACTGGTCGTCGCCAAGAAACCCCTCGACTCGCTCGTCTATGACGACATCTCACTCGCAGACTACCGCAGCCATCAGGGAATCACCTTCTCCGTTGCCATATGACCACGTACACCATCATCGCGGCACTCGACGAAGACTACGTCATCGGCCACCAAGGACGCATCCCCTGGCACATCCGCGACGACCTGAAACGATTCAAGCGACTCACGATGGGACACGCCATCATCATGGGAAGGAATACCTATGATTCCATCGGAAGACCGCTTTGCGGGCGTCGCAACATCGTCATCACCAGCAGACGTCTTGAGGCTGACGTGATGGTCGCAGGAAGCATCGATGAAGCGATATCGCTTGCCAATGCAGAAGAAAAGGCATTCTTCATCGGAGGAGAGCAGGTCTATGCTGCCGTTCTTGACATCGCCAGTATCATGGAATTGACCCATGTACACGGCAATTACCCTGCAGATGCCTATTTCCCCCGATTCGATCCCGCCAAGTGGCACGAGGCGTGGCGCGAAGATCACGACAGTCATCATTTCTGCAGATATGAACGACGCACATAACCTTTTTATACGGCCACGGCTTATTGCATCATATGGCAGTCGAAAACGTCATCATCATTGGATCAGGAATCAGCGGCTACACCGCGGCGATTTACGCGGCACGAGCCAACCTCAAGCCCGTGCTCGTCGCAGGCTCGGAACTCGGCGGACAACTCTCACTGACGACCGAAGTCGAGAACTTCCCCGGATTCCCCGAAGGAATCCAAGGACCCGAACTGACCGAGAACACCCGCAAGCAAGCAGAGCGCTTCGGCACGAGGGTCATCTACAAGACCGTCGAGAAGCTCACCAAGAAAGCAGACGTATTCGAGGTGGCCTTGGGAGACGAGACTCTGCAGAGCACCTGTGTCATCGTCGCGACGGGAGCCTCGGCGCGATGGCTCGGTATGGAAAGCGAGAAGAAATATGTCGGCCGAGGGGTGTCCAGCTGCGCGACGTGCGACGGGTTCTTTTACAAAGACCAGGTCGTCGCAGTCATCGGAGGCGGAGACTCATCATGCGAGGAAGCCAACTACCTCTCCAAGATCGCGAGCAAGGTCTACATGATCCACCGACGCGACGAACTACGCGCCTCAAAGATCATGCAGAAACGAGTCCTCGAGAACGCCAAGGTCGATATGAAATGGAACAGCATCCCCGACGAGATCCTCGGAGACGACGACAAGGTCACGGGAGTGCGGCTCAAGGACACCAAAACAGGCAAGATGAGCGAAATATCCGTCGACGGCGTCTTCATAGCCATCGGACACGTCCCCAACACCACATTCCTTGGCGGACTTGTCGAGGTCGACGAACACGGATTCATCAAGACCGACCGATTCACGCACACCAACGTACCCGGCATGTTCGCGGCCGGCGACGTCCAGGACCCCAGATACAAGCAAGCCATCACCGCCGCAGGCAGCGGATGCCAAGCAGCCATCGAAGTCGAGAAGTACCTCGAAGCGCTGCACGACTAGACCAATGTTCTCACACAAGACCCAAGGACACATCAAAGGCACGCTCGGCGAGATCAAGGACAGCGGACTGCACAAAGAAGAACGCGTGATCACGAGCGCGCAAGGCACCACGATCACCGTCGGCGGAAAAGCAGTCCTCAACTTCTGCGCCAACAACTACTTGGGACTGAGCAACGACCCACGCATCATCGCAGCGGCACAGGCAGGATTGGAAGGGCGCGGCTACGGCCTCTCATCCGTGCGCTTCATCTGCGGGACGCAGGACATCCACAAGGAACTCGAGAAGCGAGTGGCCCGATTCGTCGGCATGGACGATGCCATACTCTACTCATCCTGTTTCGACGCCAACGGCGGGTTCTTCGAAACCATTCTCGGAGCGGAGGACGCTGTCATCTCCGACGCCCTCAACCACGCAAGTATCATCGACGGCGTGCGGTTGTGCAAAGCTGTCCGCAAAGTGTATCCCCACAGCGACATGGATGCACTACGCGCCGTACTTGAGGAGGTCAAGGAGGCGAGGATACGCCTCATCGTCACGGACGGCGTCTTCTCCATGCAAGGAGACTACGCGCGACTTTCTGAAATATGCGATCTTGCGGATGAATATGATTGTCTCGTCATGGTCGATGACTCCCACGCAACCGGATTCGTCGGCCCGACCGGCAAGGGGACGCACGAGAAGCTCGAATGCATGGGGCGCGTCGACATTATCACCAGCACCTTCGGCAAAGCGCTCGGGGGAGCCAGCGGAGGCTTCACCGCCGCACGAGCGGAGATCGTCGACCTTCTCCGTCAACGATCACGACCCTACCTGTTCAGCAACTCACTGGCGCCCGAAATCGTGACTGCGACGCTCGCCGCCCTGGACTTGATCGAGAAGGACACGACACTGACGCGCAAGTCGCAGGACAACGCGACGTATTTCCGCTCATCAATGAAGAAGGCGGGCTTCTCCATCATGGAAGGAGACCACCCCATCGTTCCCATCATGCTCGGAGACGCCGCCAAAGCGACGAAGATGGCCGCTGCCATGCTCGAAGAAGGCATCTATGTCATCGGATTTTCATACCCCGTCGTGCCCAAAGGCGAGGCGAGGATTCGCGTGCAGATATCCGCTGCGCACACCCGCGAGCAGATCGACCGATGCGTCAGGGCGTTCGTGAAAGTGAGAGATTCAGTGGCTTCATAGAAATGACTGTATCCTCTTGGTGTATTCTGTCCGAGCATCAATCCCTGGGTCCGTATCTCGTCCCCAATCAATCTTGACCTTGTCATTGTCAAATCTGGGAATGATGTGTATCTTGAAATGTCTCACGAGATTAAATCCTTTCTCTTTAATGTCGTCATCAGACAAATGTGTGATCGCATCTGGTCGGCACGCTTCTCTGACTGCTCCTGACATGCGTTTGGCCACGACAAAGAGATGGGCTGCTAGATCATCAGGCAATTCCACGATGGATTCATAATGCTTCCTTGGGATGACAAGGACGTGGTACTTGTTGATGGGTCGTTTACTGATAATCGCGTAACAATGCTCATCGTCGTGGATTTTCAGGGGTTCATCTTTGAAATCACAGAATGGACAGGATGTCATGATGCTACGAGCGCTCAAGACTATTTAACATTTTTGAAAGCAAGAAAATAAAATGATTCTCCAGACCTACATCATCCCCATCCCACCCATGCCGCCGCCATGCGGCATGGCTGGAGCGTCAGACTTCTTCGGGATGTCTGTGACTGCGGCTTCGGTCGTGATGAGCATGCCCGCGATGCTCGCGGCATTCTGCAGCGAAGAGCGCACGACCTTCGTCAGATCGATGATGCCCGACTTGACAAGGTCCTCATACACGCCCTTCTTGGCATTGTAGCCCATCGACATGACCTTCTCTTTTAGCAGACGATCCACGACGATGCTGCCCTCGACACCCGCGTTCTGCGCGATCTGGCGCACGGGCTCCTCGATGGCACGACGCACGACATCAACACCCACCTGCTGATCACCCTCAAGCTTCAAATCCACGAGGACGCTTATGGCACGCAGCAAGGTGACACCACCGCCGGGAACGACGCCCTCCTCGACCGCCGCACGCGTCGCGTGCAAGGCGTCATCGACACGGGCCTTCTTCTCCTTCATCTCGGTCTCCGTCGCGGCACCGATATTG
>JBDRLR010000134.1:0-4143 GCA_043812855.1 Nanobdellota archaeon
GTCGCGACCTGCTCCAAACGCTCATCATCATGGCAGTCTGGGTGTTGCTTTCTCAACCCTGCTCAGCCCTAAGGACAACGATGACGACTGAAGCGGGAAGCAGCGCGATCCTGACCGTGCCAGACATCCCAAGAATAGGGACCACCACAGCCACCCTCCAATACTATCCCCTCAACGCGCTGGTGAACACCGTCGGCATCACCGCATCCTGGGGCAGCCGACAACTGCTACAGGGCACATGGCCGACAGACGACCTCCCCGCGTCCATCGAGCTGAAGATACAAGCAGACCAGGAAAGCACCAGCGACCTCACCATAACCATCACGGAAACGACGGACACACAAGAATACATCACAGAGACCAGCGTGCCCGTCCGCATCTACCCCGACACCTTTGAGCTGGACACCACAGACATCTACGGCACCATCATCAATGGAAGCTCGGAAGCGACGGTCGACGACCTGAGCATCTACGAACCCGCCGCGTACCAAGACAAGATCAGCTACGAAGTGACGCGCAGCATCACCAACCAGGTCAAATGCGCCATCGTCCAGGACACTGTGATCTCCCTGGAGTCAGGCGCAGGATTCAGCGGAGAGGCCGTCTGCACCATCAAAGCAACGTTGGATGGAGAGAGCCAATATATCACCTACCATATCTTCGTCGGAACCGACGCAGACGCATCAGACTACGCAGACACGCATCAAACACAGACACCATCCAAGAACAAGCTCGCATCCCAAGAACTGACGCGACGATTCACTTTCAGCTCGACACAGGACGACGCGTCAAAATGGACTTCCGCAGATGGGACAACCATCAGGGTGACCGCACCCAACACATTCGTCCTGGAAGATATATCCCCATTCGACCTCCTCGTCACCCTCGACCCCGCACAGCCCACAGTCCTGGAATCACTCTTCATCATCCCTCAAGGCGACGCGGCCGCGACGAATGCGCCAACCATCGTGAACTGCACCGGAACGCGAAGCCACCAATGCGAAACCAGCACCACACTGACATTCACTGATGAAATGACTGCGGACATCATCATCGTGGCCAAACTCATCGATGAGGACAATCTTCCCGACGCCAGCTGGTCGAGCAACAGAATCAACATCACCACTGGCGGACAGGACATCGTGCTCACGACACACATCAGGATCCCTGTGCGGGCGTCCACACCAGACCTGCCACTTGGCGATATCGGCATCATCAAGCCCGACCAGGACGCAGAGGCCACAATCCTGCTCAACGAAGTCGGACGCATGGTGGACGAATCGTTCAAGGAATACGACGAGATCGAGTCCGCACACAAGATCGCCGAAATCTACTCAATCACCAAGAAAGCGGAGGCGGTCGAGCGCATCAATCCCCAAGGAGACCGCGAGACGCACACCATCATGACCATCACCCTGGCAAAGAAGGAAGAGAAGGGATGGTGGCAACGCATCACGCACAAGAAGAGCACCGCTACGGCAATCCGCATCTACGAGCATATCCCGAAGACCATCGCAAGAGACATCTCAGAAATAATCATCGACCACGACGCCAACGCAAACAGCGGATCATCATTCCAGATCATCAATGCAGACCCTCTTGTCGTCTGGCACTTCGACAACCCGCCGTCTGAGGCGAACATCAAATACGAAGTCAACGGCGATGCGAGCCAGACGTCCACTAACACATACATGACCGGAGACGTCAAGACAAGCCTGCCAAGCATCCTGTGGGGACTGCTCCTCATCCCCTTGGTGGCAGGAGCAGTCATTTATTTCGACCGATTCAAAGGAAGCCCCAAGCACGAGATCCAGACCATCAAAGGCGAAGACGCCATGAACCAGGCCGAGACATACATCGCACACCGCATCAAAATGAACCACCCCCACCACCACATCAAAGCTGACCTGATGGCCGCGCAGTGGCCCGAACACGTCGTCGACACGATGCTCGAGAAACACAAGAAGTGAAATCAATGACCAACAGACACACCATCATCGCCGTGCTGCTCGCACTCTCCCTGCTCATCAACATAGGCCTGTTCTACGAGAAGCAACAGCTCGCCTACAAAGACTCCCACACCACCGAGCTGCTCCGCGAAACCAGCAGACTCATCGATGCGCTGGAGGAACGATGCGCAGCCAACAAATACGACATCGAAGCCGTGACCGCATGCCTGGTACGCATAAACGACAAATACCGCACGACGCAAGTCACGGAGACCTCATTCGTGCGATTCAACACCAAGACCAACGAAAGCGGATACCTCATCATCGAGAACAGAGGCAAAGCAGCACTCGATTCCGCGAACTTCACCCTTCGACTCAACCAACAGATCCAAGACATCGGATGCCGCATCAGCGGCGAGATCCAACAAGACTTCCCCTGCCGCCTCGACTTCACCAAGACCTGCGAGAGCGGGGACGCACTGAGCGTCGAGTACCAGAACGAGACCATCCACGTGCGGCCCTGCTAGCATCCCGTCGCCAGCTTTATAAAAGAGGAATGATTCTTCTACCTTGTAGGGTGGTGCTGGACCATCGGCAATCATGGCAGCAGACGGATAACACCCGCCTGCCCCCTATGCTGAGGAAAGTCCGCCCACACGAACGCGGGAAACCGCAGGAAAAGGCCACTGACCCAGGTCGCGAAAGCGACGGCAACCACACAGAAACGACACCACCTCGCCAATGGGAATGACGTGGAAGACGCGTCGGCGACGAACGCGGCAAGAATCCACCGACGCCGGCGAAGGAGAGGATGAAACGGTGAGCCCTGGCCTGTGCAAGTCGAAACGACGCTCAGTTGAATGTCCAGACACGGGGCCACGCGCTACCCGCGCGCCTGCCCGTGACAGAAGGCGGCTTATCACCGCCCTACACCCTTCTCAGACAAACCTTTATAAATGTGGATTGACTCCATCAAAGCATGGCCAAAGACAACAGAATAGGCATGCCAAGCTCGGGCGCAGGCATCACCCGCTACTTCGATGACTACAAGAGCAAAGTCGAATTCAAGCCACACCACATCATCATCCTCGTCATCATCGTCATCCTCATCGAGATCGTTCTCCACAACCTCAAGCTCTTCGGATAACACCATGATGCCCGGCATGAACCCAAGACAGATGAAGCAGATGATGCGAAAGATGGGCATCCAGCAGACTGAGATCGATGACGCGCAGCAAGTCATCATCAAGTGCCCCACCAGAACCATCATCATCACACACCCACAGGTGTCGAAGGTCAATATGATGGGACAGGACACCTATCAAATCGTAGGAGAGGAACACGAGGAACCGCTGGACAGCAGTCCAGACATATCCGAAGACGACATCGAGACAGTCATGCAACAGGCAGAATGCACGCGGTCAGAAGCGCAGGACGCCATCAACGACGCAAAAGGAGACCTCGCAGCCGCAATCCTCGCACTCACCCAAAAATAATGGGCGCTGGACACTCCATGACGCCATCAGCACAACAGCACACAGACCATCGGGCACGCGCCCTGAAGGCAGTCTCCGTGGCAGACCATATGCTCAGCGTGACGTACCCTCTGCTCAAGGACCCAAAACTCCTCCTTGCAGTCCTCGACAACATATCCAAGTCCCTTGAGGCCAACGTAGCGTCACTGGTAACGCGCGACCGCACCCTTCAGCTCGTCCCAGCATGCCCACCGACATTCGATGCGCAATACACAGTCTTCAAGAGATACTTGGTGCGACGATACGCGCTCGAAGAGACATATATCGGGCTCATCGACGATGTGCGCAGCATCATCAAACAGCACAAGGACAGCTCGATCGAATTCAGCCGCAAGGGACGGTTCGTCATATGCAACGAGGACTACTCACTGCAGACGCTCAACGCCAAAGAGATCAAGACATACCTCAAAGGGGCCAAAGACTTCAGCGACGCAATAGGGAGATGCCATGAAAGAAGCACTTGAGAACGCGAAAGAAGAACTCAAACGGGTCGATCACCAGATCTACGTCAGCCTCAAATATACCCGTACCGTGGATGTGCTCATCAACATCATGCGACGCATGGTCGACGCATACGAATTCATGATCGAGGCCGCCCTCAAGTACTGCGTCGAGTCCAAGAAGATGGAGACGATACCTGAGAGCCCCAAAGAACGCGG
>JBDRLR010000135.1:0-21514 GCA_043812855.1 Nanobdellota archaeon
CTCGCGAACAACGACCTTGCGGTGTCCTCCTCTGCGGACGGCAGCCACGCGCACCAGGTGCACCTCCAGATGAGATGTCGCCAGGATGGCGGCGTTGCCACCATCCACGAACATCGCATCGCCATCGCGAGGGTCAATGGTGCGGAACCTAGACTTGTCAAGATCGGTCGCTGGCGCATGCAGGTACGCGCCCACTTCATGTGCCACCTCGTCCAGCAAAGACGTCATGACGTGCTGAAAGCACAGACCATATTTAAAGCATCTGTCGGTCACTGGCTCGATCCATCATGATACATCTGCATAGGGTAGTAGAATACTCTTCGCAAAGCGTCGCTGCCCCGCTCGCATTCGCTTCTGTCGTTGATGGCTGACATTCCCCGTGGGGGGCAAGTCCCCCTTGTCAGCGTTCCTGTATACTCAATGATGCTCGTCCTTAAGGGCAGCACCACAAGTATTTCAAGCAGCCGTCCGCCTCGTAAGTTTTAAATAGGCCGGATGGTCAGGGTCTGCATGGACTTCGGACAGGGCATACAACGACCCGCAGACGACCGCGATATCCTGGCCGCGAAATTCGAGATCGAAGTGGAGGAGACACTGCACCTGAAGAATCTCTACAAGATGATCTACGAATGGCTCCTCGAAGAAGGATACACCGACGGATGGATGGACGAAGGGACACACTTCGAATCGCTGTACTTCGAGCGCATCCTCCCCCAAGGATCAAAAGAGCACCACATCTGGTGGAGGTGCATCTACTACCCGCACTACCCCCACGGCAAGCACCCCTACGTGCGCTACTTCCTGAAGATCGACTACCAGACACTCTACACCGTGGACCAAGAGATACTCAAGTTCGGGCACAAGTTCAAGACGAACCTCACCAACGTCATCCTGCGTATCGAAGGATGGGTCCAGCTCGACTACAAGAGCGAATGGAAGAAGCACTGGCTGCTCAGCCAGTTCGACGACGTCTTCCGCAAGCGCATCTACTTCAAACGCGCCGAAGTCTTCAAGTACGACCTGTACAACACTGCGTACCGCCTCAACGACACCATCAAGCAATACCTCAAGCTCAAGACGCCATCGACCAAAGCGCGTCACTTCTGGCCCGAGGGAGGTGTCGGGTGAAACAAGACACCATCCTTCGCGACGCAGCAAGCCTGCTTGGCGTGTGGCTGGTCTTGATGTACGGACTGATATGGCTGTCACGCCTCGCACGGCCAGGATGGCTGACGATCGGTGTAGGAGGCCTTCTTGGAGCCGCACTCTCACTGATCCTTCTGCGGACGAAGAGCGCATGGAGAATCCACGTGGTCGCCGCGTACCTTCTGATCGTCGTCGTGGTGACGATTCTCATCATCCACTACTACTTCTTCGCGGTCCCCGCGCAGCAGGTCATCGTGCTCGAGCTGAACGACGCCTAAGGAAGCCACGTCTTGTGGTCCTTGATCTTCTCAGGCAGATAATCAGAGATGACGAAATTAAGACCGTGCGCCGCGAGCGCCTGCTGCTCGGCGCGCACCTTCATCTTGACGAGCTGATCGAGGGCATCCTGCCACTCCTTGTGGAAACTGACGAAGGGATCATTCTTCATGCCATCCTTGACCCGCTTCACATCGATCTCCTTGAGCGGATGCGTCGGCAGCTTGTAATCCACGATGTCCTGCGGCGTGATGCCCAGGAACTTGGCCTTGGGCACGCAGAAGAACTGATTGATATGCGCGGCGTTCCCGCTCCCGACTTTCAGCGTGCGGTAGATGTTCAGGTACCCATACGGATCACCGTCCGTGAACACGTACACGGGAAGCTTGTGCTCATCGCTGAGCCTCCTTATGAATCGCCTGCAGGCACGCGTCGGAACGCCGCCGAGCGAGATGAGGATGCAATCAGCCGACTTCCAATACGCATGCTTGACCAGCCGCTGGAACATACCCGCGGTCTCTATCGCGAGGATGAATTTCGCCTTCGTCTCAAACGCCAATCCCTCGACACTCGAGGGGATGCTGTACGCACCGCTGCCGAACTTGGTGCAGTCGATACGAAGCGGCTTTCCCGTGTTCGGATCCTGATCGATGACGATGAGATTGCCGACGATGTCACCTCCCTTCTCCTCAGGGATGAAACCGATCTGCTCGCGGTTGACCGCGAGCATGGCCTCGATGTCATCCATGACCGTGTCAGACTCGGGCTGCTCCTTGAACCTCGCTTCGCCCCAATTCTTGCTGACATAATACGCTTCCCTCTTGGTCGCGATATCATCCTTCTCGACAAGCTCCTTGGAGAGCGCCATCATGCGCAGGGTCTGCGCGAACGTCTTGATCGTCGAGGCGGTGAGGGTGCGGGACTTCGTGGCGCTCTGCAACTCGAAATAACCCTCCTTCGTATTATACTCCACATTGCTGAGCGCGCGGATCGGAGCGTCGAGATGCGGATTCTTCTTGGCGAGAATGCTCTTTCGGATGCCCGCAGCGATCCCCTTGATGCCCGCAATGACCTTACTCATCCATCCTCACCCTTCTCCTCGAAGAATTCCATATCATCATGTTCCTGGCCCTTGCCGATGGCCGCGAACTGCTCATCATACTCCTCATTCGCCTCGGGATCGAAACCGACCTCATCGACCTTACCCCTGCTCTTCTCAAGCAGTATCCTCAGCGCCGCCTCGATCTCCTCCTCCTCGGACTTACTGAGGTCCAGAAGCTCCTTGAGGCCCGCCGCGACATGCGGGATGTACTTCTCGATGTAGCTGCGCTTCTTGAGCTCATCATGCACCCTTCGCTTCTTACCCACATAGCTCGACAGCTTGCGACCACACTCCTGAAGAGCCAACTTGATCTCCTTGACGATCTCAGGATAATGCGCGATGGCCTCCTTGCTCTCAGAGGTGAACGGCACCCACACGCTGGCGATATGCACCAGGACCGTGCACGGACCGACCGGAAGGGCACCTTGGCTCTGGTTCAGGCCGTATCCGCGCCAGGCCGTCGTCTGCACGCTCTTGGTGACCGCGCAAGCGCCCTGCTGGAAGAGAAGAGGAACCCTGTTGGCGAAACGAAGGACGCGAACCGCAGAATCCGCAGGCTGACTCCCTCCGTACGCGATTCCTGCCTCGATGATGAACGGATTCCCCCGATACACCGAAGGCGGTCTTGTCGTCGTCGCATAGAACTCCGCATTGATCTCCTTCTTGAGACCCTTCTCGATCAACTCGGCGCCGATAGGGCTGAGGCAGTCGCTTGGCGGCGCCATGATCTTCGTCTCATTGATGCCCTTGATCAGGTGCTCTGCCATCTCCCGCGATATCTTCTCAGGCTTGGTGTTCGGAGGGATTCTCGCCGCCTCACAGATCTGCTTCGCAGTATTTCCGCCCACCCTGCTGAACTCCTCAGTCAGAAAACTCTGCAAGGTACGATGCTCAGAGACGCTGAGCATCCTCATGAGGACGCCGAGCTCCACACCGTGCGGGTGCGGCTTGATCTCCGCGGGCTGCTTGGGCTTCTCCTCAGTGGCCCTAGGAAAGATGATCTGCTGCGCCTTCGGATTCGTATAGATGATCGTGACGTGAGGATTGGCGACGGCAGTCTCCTTGAGATACTCATCGATGCTCTGGCTTCCGCCGATATAGTTGGCTTCCAGGTCAAGCTCGACCCGAGTGCCGTGCTCCTGACCCCACTCCACCTCGCCCTCCTTGACGATCTGCGGACTGTTCGTCTGGGTATCGATGTGCAGCTCGTAGAAGTGAGCGGGCTGGTCCGGTCCGATCCTCGAGATGATCTTTGCGCTGCGGCCGGTCGTGAGCTGCGCGTACATGACGCTCGCCGAGATGCCGATGCCCTGCTGGCCTCTGCTCTGGCGCAAGCGATGGAACTTGCTGCCGTACAGCAGCTTCGCGAAGATCTTAGGGATCTGCTTCTTGACGATGCCAGGACCATTGTCCTCGACGATCACGCGGAACCGATCATTGTTCATGTCAATGACCTCCACCGAGATCTCAGGCAGGATGTCCGCCTCTTCGCAGGCGTCAAGAGAATTATCGACAGCCTCCTTGATCGTCGTCATGAGCGCCTTGCGCTTGTTGTCGAAACCCAGAAGATGCCTGTTCTTTGCGAAGAACTCTGCGACACCGATATCACGCTGCTTGGTCGCCATCTCCTCAGCAGAGGCGGCCTGATTACCCTTCGTCTTGGGAGAAGGAGCGTCAGAGAGAGTCTTCTGCGAATCAGCCATCAATGCGCTTGGGCAGACAGGACCTTAATAAATTTTTGGGTAGCTACTTCTTGGCGTTCTGCTTGTTGAGCCGCGTCGCGTAGCCCGCAACGATGTTGCGAAGCTTCTTGGAACGGATCTCGACAAGCTGGCTGACCTTGATCTTGTTGCCGGAGAAATCTGGGCCGATCTGCTCAGGATGAGCATCGATAAGCTCATTGGTCACGCGCTTGACCAGCTTCGTCTTGATTCGTCCCATACATCGCAGAGAACGACCGTCCTTTTTAAAGGTTGCGTGTTCAATCAGGTTCTTTGGAGCGGTCCCCTCCCTGCTCACGCATCCAGTATTTCGCAAAGGCTGACATTCCCCTGCGGGGACATTCTGCTGGTCAGTTCACCCAAGACAAAGAAGGCGTTCGCCCTTCATTGAGGGGACCGACAAGGTGCTGCTGATAGACCCATTCAAATCAAAGAATCCTTGAGCTTGAGCTCGCGCCTGAGCTTCTCAAGCCACTTGAACACCGTACTGTGGGGACTGCCTGACAGCAAGGACTCCACCGCGCGCTTGGCGACACCAACAGATTCTGCCTCGCCGATGATGCTGATCGTCTTGCCATACACACAGATCGAGGTCTGCGTCAACTCCTCCAAGGTACGACGCGCCTTGCCCTTGGTACCGATGAGCCGACCCCGCACACGAGGAAGATGATTCTTGTTCGGCACGAAATCACCCAAATTGATGATCTCCAACGCGGCATCCTGCTTCTTGAGGCGCATGGCGATGTCAGGATTAAAACCCCTAGCTATGGCCTTGATGATATCGCTGAGCACGTAGAGACTCAAGCTATCCTGCCCGCTAATGATGACGTCCCCTTCGGTCGAATCCACCTTCATGCGGACCTTGAACTCAGCCTCCAATGCGGCCTTGACCTCGCCTTCCTTGCCGATGATGACTCCGACGCGGTCCTTTGGAACCTTGATGGTGTTCGAATACACGGGCATATCAGAATCAAGGGGAGGCGATGGGTCGGTCATGATGCCCTTGCGGAACGTTCCGAGCTTTTTAAAGGTGACGGCGTGATCGGCAGTGTAGAAAATCTCGGTTCCGCACTTAAGGGTGAGCGTCATCTGGACAAGAAGGCGGGCGACAAGGGGGACGTCCCTAACGGGGAATGTCGCCTAGCCAGTCATAGGACAATGCGAACAGTGCGGAACGACGCCTGGAAGGAGATTTTCACACACTCGGCGTGATCAGGACCCCACTACTTCTTCTTGAAAGAATCCAGAATGTCCTGAGGCTTCTTGTCGGAGCGGAAATACTTGCAGATGATGCCAAGGTCACGAAGCATATACTCCTCATGGTTCGGATTCTCGATCGTCGTCATCTGCGAGAGGTCGATGAAGACCGGCTGCTCGCCATCCATGAGTATGTTGTACTCAGAGAGATCCGCGTGGACGAAGCCAGCCTTGTACAACGCACGGACGCCCTTGATGATCTTGTTGAACAGCGCAGGATCGCGAATCCTCGTGTCCTTGAGCTTTGGCGCAGGAGCCTCCTTGCCGATGAACTCCATGAGCAAGACATTCTCACGCACCGCAAGCGGCGTAGGCACCCGGATGACCTCCCGCGCGTTGAGCATATTGCGATACTCACGCTGCACCCAGGTGAAGATGATCTGCCTGCGCTGCTTCTTGATTGTCATGTACCTTGGATCCGGACGGATGTACTGATACATCGTGTTGAAATTGCAGTTCTCCACACGATAGATCTTGACGATGATCCTCCCGCCGTCATGCGTGCTGGCAGAGAATATGTTCGCCTCCTTGCCGATTGAGACCGGGCTGACCAGCTCATCGAAGTATCCCTGGCCCGACAACTTGTACAGAGCGCGCTCAGCAGCCAAGGAAAAGACATTCTTGTCGACTTTCCAGATCTCCTTCGACATGCGGGCCATGACATCAACAAGCCAGCCCGCTTTAAAAACTTATTCTGGGCAGCGGCTCTGTCCTAAATCTCTAGAAAATCCTCAGTTCGTGATGCTGCGGAGCATCCTACCTCCCTTGCGGTCCGGGAGAACTCGACGAGGGCACTTCTGATGTTGTGCCCTCGTCTGCGACAAATCCAAGGCAGAGTCACTACGCTTTGCTACGTTCCCAGCCTCGCCTCCAGCGAGGCAGCATCACCACAAACGAGGAGACTTAGGACAGAGCCCTGGGCAGCACATCAACAACCCTAAGAGACATCAACGATCTCGACTCGACCATTGACGATGCGCTTATGGTAGACCTGGGCCTGGATGATGCCATCCTGCGAGGTCAGCACACCCGATGCGCCCGCACGATTCCTGATCGAGGGATACAACTCAAGAAATGAAGGGACACCGTCCTTGTCCTTGACGAAGTCGGCGAGGATCATCATGAAGTCGTAGGCGAAATATGTCCGCGCAGACGGTTCCATCCTTATGGATGCGCGCGTAGCATCGCCGATCATCTTCACATCCGCGCGATCAGTGGGCGCAGGATCGTACGAGACGAACTCGACGCCCTCAGCATCCAACTGCAGATGTCTGATCAGCACAGGATCCTCGATGCCCGCATCCGTGATGATCTGCCCCCAGAATCCTTCGGTGCGAAGCGCGCCGATGACTTCCTCGTGCCTGCCAGCCACAAAGACCGCGTCAGGATCATAGCGCAAGACTTCGTCGACGACGTGATCGACATCGACCGTGCCCCACTGTCCGATGAAGAGTCCGTCATATTCCGCTCGTATGGCCTCCATCTCGGCTTGGGACGACGTATCACCTATGATTGCCAAAGAAGCAGGATGGCTCGAACGCAGGACATCATCCACCGCTGAAGCGTACGGCCGCGCGAACTGCACCACGTCCCCTGACTCGTACGCGTCAGAGACTGAGACGACGATGGTGTCCGTCGCGTCAGCAACCAGCGACGCCAGTGTCGGGCATGAAGAGACCACGATCAAATCTGCCTGCTGGGAGACGACCCTGGCCGCGTCGAGCATCGCTCTTTGCGAACACGGCACGTCGATGAAGACGACGTCGAATCGGAAGGGGTCCATACCCTCATCCACCAAGGCGTCAAAAGCGACCTCGACACCCGCGCGGGCCTGGATGCCCATCGACGCGTCAGGACCTGAAAGCGGAGCCAACACGACCACGACGACCGCACCTTGCGGACTCTCCTGGAACGCCGCGCCAAGCGATGACTGTCTCACCACATTCCCTGTCAGCGAAGAACATGACGCCAACAGCAGAACTGCCAGAACACACAGGATCCATCGCATAGCCAGCCACATCCAGGCGGATTATAAATATTTTATCACTCAAGACCGCAGCGCTGAGTGTACCTTCGGATGCCTTCGATCTGGTCAAGAGAAGTGGCGGTCTGCAGGAACTCGCGATACTTGCGATCGACGCGGACCCCTTGCTGCGAGAGCTCGCCTGCCAGACGTCCATAGAGCCGCTTGCCGTGCGCGTCGATATCAGTCAAGATGACGGCATCGCGACCAGACTCGACGACCTCTTCGACGATCCTGTAGATCGCCTGACGAGACAGTGTCATGATATCTGTCGTGACGCCAATGGCCTGCAACGCGCGACGGTCCTTGACACCCTCCACGACAATGAGGCATCCTGACTCGTTGAGTCCTTCTATCCATTCCCTGATGAGCTGCGGATCCGTGCGCATGCCCTCAAGGAAGAGGCCCGCCTTAAAAAATGTTATAAGCACGTGGCGTTTTTCACGGGCATGACCTACTACGACGACATCGCCGAAGGCTACGACGGCCTGCACGCCGACGAGCAGAAACGGAAGCTCTCAATCATCCAGCCGCTCATCGAGGTACGCGGCGAAGACGCCCTGCTCGACGTCGGATGCGGAAGCGGCATCAGCACGAGGGTGTGGGCATGCATGCGTACCGGCATCGACCCGGCCGAGAAGCTCATCAGCATAGCCCGTGAGAAGGACCCTGCAGGAACCTATATCGTGGGTGCGGCCGAGCAACTGCCTTTCGCTGACCACATGTTCGATATCGTGCAGTCCCTGACGGCCATCCACAACTTCTTGGACCACGACAAGGCGATCAAGGAGATGAAACGGGTCGGACGCGACATGTTCGTCATCTCGGTGCTCGCGCGCAGCGCGCACTACGACGCGATCAAAGCGAGCATCGTTGCCCACCTCTCGGTACGACGCATCCTCAAAGACGACAAAGACGTCATCTTCATCGCGACTTCATGACGATCTTGGCGATATCGCCGAGCAGCTCCGCGGGAACCGCGTAGACATGGGTGTTGCTCTTCTCATTGCCAAGATTGTTGATCGTCTGCAGCGTCCGGATGTGCAAGCCGCCTTTCACGGTCGCGAGCGCCTTTCCCGCCTTGACCAGATTGCTCGCCGCGGCGAACTCGCCTTCGGCCTTGATGACGACCGCGCGTTTCTCCCGCTCAGCCTCGGCCTCCTTCGCGATGACCCGAATCAGCGTGCTGGGAAGCTCGACATCCTTGATCTCGACGCTCTCCACCTTGATGCCCCAAGGATCAGTCGCCTTGTCGACGATCTCACGGATCCTTTTCGAGAGGACCTCTCTCTTGGAGAGGAGCTGATCGAGATCAACCTCGCCTACGACGTCCCTCATGCTCGTCTGCGCCAATTGGCTGGTGGCATACTGATAATCCTCCACCTCAAGCACCGCAAGGTCGGGCCTTGCGACACGGAAGTACAGCACCGCATTGATGACGACGCTCACGTTGTCCTTGGTCATGGCATCCTGCTGAGGCACATCGTTGACTGTGGTACGCATATCGATGCGCCTCCACGACTGCACGACAGGCAGGATCAACCTGAATCCTGGTTCAAGCATGCCCACATACTTGCCGAAGGTGAAGACGACCCCACGCTCATACTGCTTGACGATCTTTATCGACGCCAAGAAGACGACGATAATCAGATAGATTATCCATGCGAATGCCATCACGCACCACCCCTTGACCCGCCCGTGTAGGACTTGATGATGTCGAGCGGAATGAAGAAGTACACATTGTTCGTCTCGTCCGAGGCGATCTCGCTGAGCGACTGGAGCGTACGCAGATGCAATGCGCCTTCAGTCTTTCCGATCAGCGCGGCGGCCTCAGCGATCCTTGCGGACGCGTCAGCATCACCTTCGCTGCGGATCACGACGGCGCGACGCAGGCGCTCAGCCTCAGCCGCCTTCGCCATGACTCGCTTCATGTCCTCAGGAAGCTCGATGTGCTTAAGATCCACGCTGACCACCTTGATGCCCCAAGGGTCCGTGGCGATATCCACCATCTTCCGGATCTTCTCACTGATGGCATCTCTGCTTGAGAGCAGCTGATCGAGGGTGACTTCGCCGACGACATTACGCATCGTCGTCTGCGCCAGTTGGGCCGTCGCGAACTCGAAACCATTCACCTTGATGATGGCATCATCCGCACGAGTGACCTTGAAATAGAGGACTGCGTTGACCTTGACGCTCACGTTATCCCTGGTGATCGTGTCCTGCGCGGGCACGTCAAAGACGCGGACACGCACATCGATGCGCGTCCACACCTGTATGATGGGCACCACGATGCGCAAGCCAGGATTGAGCACGTATGAGAACTTGCCGAACGTGAAGACGACGCCGCGCTCATACTGCTTGATCACCTTAAGGCTTGAGAGCAGCAAGAGCCCAAGGACAATGAGCAAAAGAATGCCGAAAAAGACCAATCCATGTATCACGATATGACCTCACCCCCTGAGCTTCGTTGGTCATCTATGATTTATAATGATTTTCATTTTGGAAAGCTTTAAATTCGATCTCTGCGATGATCGATGATGGTGTGGCTCGAATCTGAGGGATCGCAGTTGGCGATAGGCATCCTGTTCATCGTTCTCATATTCAAGGCGACTCAGATGACATTCACCTCCCGCGCACGACACCCAGACCAAAGAGAGAAAGCATTCATCCGACGCATCCCTGCCCAGGCGCCACTGGAGGGACGAGAGGAAGAAGGCGAAGCCGAGCAGGAGAGAGCAGAACATGATGAGCGCCAGACCGAAGGCGAATCCGTCGCCGACGCACAGAGTGAAGCGTCGATGAGCGAAGGCGGCGCAGACTCGGGCACGCTCCACCTGCTCACCGCAGAGACTCATGGCGAAGAAGCGCAAGCAGAGGAATCACGCGTCGAAGAAGACACCACTGCGATCGAAGAGCATACCCTGGCGCTCGATGGCTGCATCAAGGCGGTCGACGACGCAGTCATCCATTATGCGCAGAGGCGAGAAGCGGACGATCAGCAGGAACTCAAAGAGGACCAGACCGTCGAGCAGCTGGCGGACCAGCTCGCGGACGAGCACGACATAGGCAAGATCGACGCCAAAGCGACGGAGTTCCTCAAAGGAACGCTGACGGTCATCTGGGAGAACATGAATGGGGGGCTCGATGTCCTTGAGCGAGACGAGCAGGAAGCAGTCCAGATGCTCGCGCACATAGAGGACGCGGTGAAGGAGATAGGCACCATCATCGGACGGAGCAAGACGTGCCTAAAAGACATGGGCAAACACGAAAAGAAAGAACAGAAGCTCTTCAGCCAGGAGATACATGACTTGCAGGCGACGATCAGGAGCAAAGAGAAGAAGCTCAACCGGCTGCGCAAGAGCAAGGACGTCGACGGGACCGTCATCGCGAACCTCAAACAGGAGATTGCCCTGTTCAAGAAGAAGCGCTCGGACGTGGCACGGCTGCAAGAAACCCTTCGACGTTCCTACGCATTCATCAACCAGTGCATAGCGCGCATGACTGCGGTCCTTGAGCAGGTATCACGCAAGGACAAGGACATGGCCCGCCACGAGAAGACGGTCGAGAAGCGCAGAGGCGAACTGGGACGCAGGACCCAGGCGCTCCGCGACGCGCTGCCCATGCTCATCGAGCATATTAGAGCGGGGACGGAGACCTACGCGCTCGCCGTGGCGTTCAGCAAGGACTACACCTCAGCCAACCTCAAATGGGTCTCGATCTACCGATCAGACCTTACCTTCGATGAGAATCTCCAGCAGATCATGCTGGACAACCTCGTCATGACGACCCAGATCGAAGCGTTCGAGGACCTTGAGGCGAGCCTTGTGCGCAACGAAGACGCGGTGCGAGCCGGCATGGAAGCTATGGTCGAGCTGCTCCAAGCAGTATGGGGCGAACACCAGCAAGCGGAGACCGTAAAGCAGATCGACACCCTCAAAGAAGCGCGCAAGGTGCTCGCGGACGAGGGAAGCATCGCGGGATACGTGAAGCAGATCCAAAAAGAGCTCAAGGCGAACTCTGAGCGCATCAAGGGCCTTGTGGAAAGGCTCATCGACTTCGACAAGGAGAAGATCCAGAAGAAAGAAGAAGAGACCCAGAAAGCGAAGGCGGCGATTGGACGTCTCACCAGTACCATGTTCGCGCGAAAGGCAAAGGTGAACGCGAGCACCTCAGGGCTTCAGGCAACATTCGAGCATGACCTGGAGACTGCCAGCCTGCAGGCGGAGCGGGAATTCCGCGATGCCCAGCACCTCAAGGCGGCCTAGGCTCAAATTATATAAAGAACACACATCTCCTTGCTTCCGCGGGCCCGTAGTCTAGTGGCTATCCGCGGCATCGAGGATCCCTTGATCCTCGGTCCACGACCACAGATGACGTCTCCTTGACGTGGAGAAGGTCCCCAGTTCAAGTCTGGGCGGGCCCACCATTTTCCTCATTCTTGCTCGGCTTTTGGTGATTTGTCGATATGTTTTAGTAATCAATTAAATATATGGTTTAATTAATGCAGTACTGTTTGAGTTATTGATTTCTTTGCTGGCATCGTCTCAGAAGAAGTCAGACCGCGTCCTAAAGCGCATCCTGATCAGATAGCCTGCAAGCCAAACGATGAGGATTGTCGCCCACAACCCGACACGCATACTGGTCGGCATGAAGACTGTGCAGAATATCAATACGAGGAGCAGCACCTTGCTGTCGAGGACCGCGGAACCGATGCTGGTTTGCATTCAATGGGGAAGTCACCATCATTTATAAATCTTTACCACTTCATAGTGACTAAGTTGTCTTCTTGTCGTCGCCAAGACGTATGCACGCTCAATCCTGATCATTCAGAATCTGCACGATGGCACCAAAGGCGGGCCTGGTGATGAGGACACCAATCGTCACGCCGATGATCGTCGTGATGGCGAAACCCTTGAGCAGACCTGCACCTGCGAAAAGGAGGGGCAGCATGGCAACGACTGTCAACGAATACGCAGCCATGATGATGAAGAACGCCCGCTTGAGGCGCTCCTTCCACTGGAACGCCTGCGACGACCTCTTTCTGAGCGTCTCATCCACGATGACGATCTGATCGTCCACGCCCGTACCGATGGACACGATGATGCCTGCGATGGCCGCAAGGTCCAGCGTCCAGCCAATCATGCTCGCCACGCCGAGCAGGAGCAGCGCCTCGGTGGCGCTGATGATGATCATGGGAAGCGAGACGACAAGCTTGCGGTACCGCACGAACAGGGTGAGACTGACGAGAATCAGCGCGACGACGCCGATGAGCAACACGTTGCGTACGAACGCCTGGCCCAGGATGGGACTGATCGTATCCGTCTTGACGATATTGAGCTTGACCGGCAAGCTGCCCGTATAGATGATCGTGCGCAGACGCTTCATGCTCTCAAGACCATTCTGCTCGGCAGCCGCCCGAGATGCGCCTATGCCTGGCGACGTGATCTGGATGTCCGAGACCGGCCGCTCCTTGAACACCGAAGACACACTCAGATCATCGACGAACTCATCGTCCAGGTACAATTGGAGCTTGCCGCTCAGGTACGACTGCTGACCCTCGACGATCACGTCAAGATCCTTGTACGCGTCATACTGGCGCTGCGCAGCGTCATTGCTGAGCGTGATGGTGAAATAGTACTGACAGACCCACTGATTATCGGCTCCCTGAGCGCACCCCTGATAGGGATTGAGACCAGAACACTCAGCCGCGAAACACACGTAGGGAATATCTTGCTTGCCGCCGACAAAGACGGTCTGATTATCGACGCGGGCCTCGAACTTGCCCTGGCGGCCCAGAAGCTCGATGATGTCATTCTTGTTCACCCCTGCGATCTCGACGGAGACGAACTGGTTGCCTGAAAGGTCCCGCGAGGACGCCACCGTCAAATCGCTGAGCCCGAAGACATTGAGGCGCTCCCTGATATTGGAGAGGATGACGTCCATCTCGATCGCGTCCACCTCACGCTCAGGCTGGAGAAGGACCCGCGTACCTCCCGCAAGATCAAGGCCCTTGACTATGTTCGACGTCGGGGCGTCGTAGACGCTCAAACCCATATCCTGCACGCCGACGACGTCCTGGCGGACCTTCTGCCGCTCGACGAGGACGGTCTGATTGACCGTTCCATTGGTGTCCGGGTCGAAGACCTCAGTGGTCTCATTGACCATCTCAGTCTCGTTGAGGATGACGGTCAGGTACTCCGGCTTGATCGTGATACGATATATCCTCCTGCTCGTCTCGAGCGTGATGTTCTGGAACGGCCGCAGGTCGTTCGTCAAAGACGCCCAGTCATCAAGAGAATCGATGTCCCTGCCATTGAACTTATGGATGACTTCGCGCGTCCTCGGTGCAGCATTATGCTGTGTGGTGATCCCTGCAAGCTCCGCAGAACTGTTCGGCAGCACCGATCTGATCGCCACACCGTGAGTATCCAGCGCGGGATTGATGGCGACGACGGCGAGGATAATACAGATGATGAGGATGATGACCCTCATGTTCGTCAGGATCGCCTTCGTCTTGCTCATGAAGACCTCCCCTTGCGTTCCATATACCAGCGGATGATCGCGACGTTCTGCAACCACGTATTGATGATGTCGACGAGCAGGCCGATGAGGAGGATGAGCATGATCTGCCTGATCACCTCTGACTCGGCAAGAAAGAATCCGGCCGTGACTGCCACCAGGCTCGTGACGGTCATCAGCATGCCAGTCTTCATTGCACCCACCACCCGATCGAAGACCGAGCCCTCTTTCTCCTTGACGACACGGGTCGTCAGCAGGATGTCCGTGTCGACGCTGTAGCCGATCAGCATCAGGAGAGCGGCGATGCCTGAGGTGCCGAACCTGAAGCCGACCAGATCCAGGACCGCGATGGTGACGACGATATCCGAGAGGGCCGCCAGGATAATCGCGACGCTCGGAGCGAAGGTGCGGAAATAGAGGAAGACGACAATGGCCATGAATGCGAATGCGACGGTCAACGCGATGAGCAGCTGCTGGAAGAAGCTCTCGCCAAGAGAAGACCCTGTCGTCTCGATAGACAACTTACCATCGATATCGGAAACGCGCTCACCGAGCGCAGACAGCATGTCGGCCTGCGGGACGTCCAAAGACGCGTCGATGACGACTCCCATCGGGCGGCCAAGATCAGTCAACTCCCTCACCGTGACCTGCGCATCAGGGAACCTGCCGACCAAGAACTGCTCAAGCTGCAAAGGATCCACAGAAGGATCGCTGATCAAGAACGTATTGCCGCCCGTCAACGTGATCCCCTTATTGAGGAACGAGCCGGTCTGGACCGTCGTGAAAACCAGAACACCGAGCGCCAATATGAACAGCACGAGCGGCACAATGGCGAGCTTGCGATAATTAGCATCCAAGAACCGCAGAAACGGACCATACTTCTCTGGCTGTCCCTGCGCGGCTCCGTGCGGCGCAGAACTTGCCGCGACCGCGTCGGCACGGTCTCTTTGCAGCCTGCGCTGCTTTCGCGATAACTTCGCCATGGTCGCTTCGGGATGGCAGACTCCTTATAAAGATTGTGGTGTGGCCTCGCACTGCGGCGACGACGCCGTCGACGTGAAATCATTCTCGTCGAGTGATCCTGCGCTTCTCGTTCCGTGGTTCGCGCCGGGAAACATTTTTAAACCGATGTCGTCTCATACGCCACCATGTCTGCGGTGGATGGGATACTTAGTGTAGGGGAAAGCGTGTTCTCCAAGGCAGGCGGCATCTTCACCGCAATCCCAGGCATTGAAGACAAACTCATCAATCCAGGAGGCCTCATCGCCATACTCATCCTGGTCCCATTCGTCCTGCTCTACCTCATCAGGCCAAAACCGCAGAAGAAAGTGATCCCATCGCTGATGTTCCTGATGAAGGACAAAGGCCAGTCCATCCTCAAATCATTCTTCCGCAACTTCATCAAGGACATCCTCTTCTTCCTTCAGCTGCTCATCTTCCTGGCCCTCATCGCGGCCATCGCGCAGCCCTTCCTCAAGGTCCCAGAGATCAGCGTGGACAAGGACACAGTCATCGTCCTGGACGCGTCCGCCAGCATGCACGCGCAGAGCAGATGGGACGACGCGGTCGCCATCGCCAAAGACTCGCTCTCATCGCGCAACACAATCGTACTTGCCGGAAAGATCCCTGAAACAATCATCATCCAAGAATCCAAGGCGAAGACCAAGCAACTCCTCTCGACCACGCAGCCACGCGACACGGAGACCAACCTGTACGACGCCATCCTCGCCTCGGCGCAGTACCTCGACGAAACGGGGCGCATATTCATCATCAGCGACTTCGCCGACGACTCCCAGTACGAGACGGCCATACGCACGGTCGAATCACTCGGATATGACGTGTACCTGCGAAATGTCGGATCCCCCGCGAAGAACGTAGGCATCATCGACCTTGACATCAAAGAGACACGGACGGTCGTGACCGTGAAGAACTACGACGACGAAGAGGCGAACGTGCGGCTGAGCGTCAACGACCGATTGCTGGACACCAAGCGCATCCCCGCCCGCGGCGCGGAACTGTTCACCATAGAGACCCCGTCATCAGTCTCGAAGGTGGACATCGACGTGCCCGACGACTTCCCGCTGGACAACGAGGTCCATATCAGCGCGCCGGACGACCACATCGTCTCGATCCTGATCATCACCAACGACGAACTCATCACGCGCAAGACGTTCGTCGTGGCCCTGGACGCGATCAACTCCAACTCCACGACGAAACTCAGATACGAGATCAACAACCCTCCCCAGGTACCCATGATCGACCACGACATCATCATATTCAACGACGTCGATGCGGACCTCATCATCCCCGGAACCATCAAGGCCACCATCGACCGTGTCAAGGAAGGCGGAGCGGCGATCGTCATGGCGCAAGACCAGCTCTTCGGCATCGGATGGAACGATCTTCTGCCCATGAAGTTCATCACTGAAGATACTGAAGGAGTCGTCTTCCCCCACCCCGCCAGCTTCTCGCTCACGGAGAGCGTGAACTTCGGCACCGTCGGAAAGTACATGATCGTCGAGCCTACCAAGACGGTCACGCCCATCGCAACGGTCGGCAACTCACCCATCATCGCGCTCCATCAATTAGGCAAAGGAAGCGTCATCTACTACGGCATCGACGACAAGAACGCCGACTTCCCCAAAGAGCCATACTACCCCATATTCTGGAAGCGAGCCATCGACCTGCTGAGCGGCAGGCCGGAGATCAACAACCTCAATTTCAAGACGGGACGCACCGTGGCGCTGACCAAGGAACAGAACGTCAAGACACCCATCGAGACGATCAAGACATCAGCGATCCTGGTCAACCACCAAGGGATCTACACCACGGAAGACCGCAACATCGTCGCGAACCTCCTCAGCGAATCGGAAAGCGACATCACACCGCGCCCCGGAGCCGAGACGAAGGAGCGCATCACCGGAGAATCAGTGGTCAACTACGAGCAGATGGACATCGCAAGCTATCTGATCCTCGCCGCGCTCATACTCCTCTTCGTCGAGCTGCTCGCGCTGAAGATACGAGGTGACATATGATACTCTTCCTGCACCCCGAGTATCTTTGGCTACTCATCCCATCATCGATCATCATCCTGATCCTGCTCGCCCTGGACTTCGTCAAGGTCCCATTGGACAAACAAGGAAGGCGGCGCAGGGCACGCAGCCGCATGATCGTCTTCATCACCCGCACCCTCATCTGCTCGGCCCTGATCATCGCAGCGGCCATGCCCATCCACGAGGTGGAGATGAGCAAAGAGACGTCGGTCAAACTCATGGTCCTTGTCGACAACAGCACATCCATGCAACTGCACAACTTCGATGCGAAACGCATCACTGCAGCCATGGGAGACATCCCCGTCAAGTTCGCCACGATCGGACACAACCTGACGAGCAACCTGGGCGAAGGCATCCTCGCCAACCTGGAGCCTGACATGAACTACCTTCTGGTCAGCGACGGATTCTCCCACGAGGGCGAATCGCTGGCGCAAGCGGCCATCGAGGCCACACACGTCAACGCGTCCATCAGCGCCATCGAGCTTGAAAGCCCATTCCGTGAAGTATCGGTGCGAGTCATCGGCCCGTCACGCACCGTCGAAGACGTGCCCAACACTTTCGCGGTGCTGCTGCAACGCACGATACCCAACATGGACCATCTGGTGGTGCGTGTCGACGATGAAACCATCGTGGACGAGACCACGAGCCAGGACGCCATCGTGTTCACCAAGGCGCTCAAGGCGGGGGCCCACCGCATCGAAGCGAGCGTGCAAGCGGACGACGTGTTCGCGCAGAACAACATCTACTACAAGACCGTATATGTGACCAAGAAGCCAAAGGTGGCGTTCTACAGCCTGCGGCCGAACCCGCTCGACAAGATCCTGAGCGAACTGTACGACGTGGAACGCATCAGCAGCATCCCTGTCGATCCGAGCAAGTACTACGCCATCATCATCGACGACATCCCCTCAGGCAAGATCAACGACGCCACGCCCGTGCTCACCAACTATCTCACCGAGGGCAACGGCATCTTCGTCATCGGAGGATTCAACAGCTTCGAGCGAGGAGAGTACAAGAACTCCCTGTTCGAATCCATCCTTCCCGTCTACGTGGGAAGCGCAGAGAAGAAGAAGGGCGACGCGAACATCGTCGTGGTCATCGACATCAGCCTGGCAAGCGACCTGGTCATCGAAGGCAAACGCGTCTCTCCGCTCGACATCACCAAGGCACTGGCCATAGACCTGATCAACTCGCTGAATCTCGCAAACAAGGTCGGCGTCGTCGCGTTCTCCGCAGACGCCTACAAGGTCGCAGAGATCGCGCCTCTGTACGAACACAAAGCCCAAACCATCGAGAAGGTGAGCCGCCTCAAAGGAGTAGGACAATCATCATTCGACGTGGGCCTGAAGGGCGGATTCGAGATGCTCAAAGAGGTCAAAGGCAACCGGAACATCATCCTGCTGACCGACGGTCTGGCATACAAAGGAGTACAGGATCGCACCGCGAACACCGTCGACGCCCTCGCGCGCGTAGGAGTCAAGACGTATGTCGTCGGTGTCGGCAGGAACGTGCAGGAGGAATTCCTCAACGAACTCGCCTACCGCGGAAACGGAATCTACTTCCCCGCGACAGACGCCAACAGGCTCACCGTCCTCTTCGGAGACCCTGAGGAGATAGAGCAGGGAAAAGACTTCTTCCTCTTCGTGCTCAACCCCTACCATTTCATCACGCGTGACCTCGAGCCGTCCGCGTTCATGAACGGATTCAACCAAGTCATCGCCAAGGACGCCGCGCGCTCCTTGATCACCACGCAGGCAGGCGAGCCCGCGCTCACCGTGTGGAACTACGGTGTAGGACGCGTCGCCGCCTTGACCGTATTCTCCGGAGGAGGTCTTGGCGGACTGCTCGATGAGAAGAACTCAGTCCTCCTCTCACGCACCATCAACTGGCTCATCGGGGACCCCGAACGCAAGGAGACCGCGCAGATCATCATCGAAGACACGATCATCGACATGCCTGCGTCCGTGCTTGTCCGCTCAGACGTGGTCCCCACGTCCGACGAACTCCAGTTCCACAAGATAGGGGAAGACCTGTACGCATCCAACACCTTCACACCGACCTCCAGCGGCTTCGCCACCATCTTCGGCACACCATTCGCGGTGAGGGAGCCCGAAGAATACCTTGACGTGGGATTCAACGAGGACCTCAAAGCCATAACTGAGAGCACCGGCGGAAAACTATTTAAACCGTCGGAACTGAGCAGTATACCTGACTACCTGACCAAGATGCCCAGACGGATCGAATACCGCCGCGTCAGCATCGCATGGGTGTTCATACTCCTGGCGGCCATGGTGCTGCTCATCGAGATCGCCATACGCCGCTTCCAAGAGAACCAATTGACACGAGGATCATCATGAAGATACAATTCACGGACCAGCGGCCGGCAGACCCCCTGTTCAAGCCGAGACCAGAACCTGACGGGAGCGTGCTCAAACGCAACGTCAACTCGTTCCTCCTCGTGCTCTTCGTGCTTATCATCGTTGCCGGAGTCGGACTGTCCGTCTCATACCAATGGCGATTCAAAGGGATAAGCGAAGACAGCCAGGAAAGCATCGGCAACCTCAGCATGTGCAGCGAGGACCTGCGCAACGCGCTGACGAACATCGCAGGGCTATCCGAGCGGCTGAACTCGAGCGAGCAAGACATACTCACATACGACAACATCTACGAACAGAAGGAGACCGAGCTGAAGAGCACCAGCGAACAGCTTGACCAGCTGCGCGCAGAGCTGACAAGCATGAGCAAACAAGTCACCAAAGCCACGGACCGAGCGACCGCCCTTGAGACCCAGATAAGTCTGCAAGCCGGCAAGATCGCGAGCCTCGAGACACAAGTGTCTGGCCTCGATAAGCAAGTACGCGACTGGAAGACGTACAGCAATTGCCTTGCCTCGACCGCGGATGGCGATGAAAGCACGGAGTGCGACAGACCATAATGGCAAGAATCACACGACTCTTCTGGGAACTGAAGATGGAGATCATGAAGGTCTCGTTCCTGCGCGCCTTCCTCAACGCGATCGTCATCTTCCTGATCGCGGACATCATCCTCACGCTCTTCGACATCAGTTACTGGTACGCGGCGGCGATCGGAGCGGCATTCCTGCTCATCAACATGTACGCATACTACCAGAGCACGAACCTACGCACCATCGAAGACAAGAACCCGGACGTCCGCGAGATGCTGCGCACCGTCAAGGACAACCTATCATTCGACAACTTCATGATCCGCGCCCTGCACCAGGACGTGCTGCGGAAGGCAAGGAGCATCTCGACAGGCAACATACTCAACTACAAGCACGTGTTGATGCGTGTGGTCGCGATCGTGATCCTGTGCGGAGGAATGGTCATGCTGGCATCAGTGAAACTGCACGTGCCGACCATCCACAGCGAATTCCGCCCCTTCGACTTCAGCGGATTCTCGTTCGGAACGGAGGAGCCCGTCGACCTGACCGACACCCAGCTCCTGGAGACCGACGACATCTACGGCGACGTGAGCGTCGCTAAGCTCGGGAACAAGGAATTAAATTTAAATATGAATCCGTCCTCTGACCAGATGGACCTGCTGCGCAAGAAGGACATCGAGAACCTGGCATTCAGCCGCAACACGTATCCGGTCGAAGCGACCGCGGTGGGTGCCGAGACGAGCGCGGAGAAACGGCCAGAAGAGTCGGATCTCGTCAACGCGTTCTACATGAAGAAGCTAAGATCGTAAGAGGTACACCATGAAAATCGAAGGAGTGAACGATATCGACCAGCTCAAAGGAGTCTTCGACGCCATCAAACAAGAGATCGGCAAAGTAGTTGTGGGGCAAGAGCAGCTCGTCGACCAACTGCTCGTCGCCATATTCGCCGACGGCAACGCGCTGCTCGAGTCATTCCCTGGCCTGGGAAAGACCCTTATCTGCAAGACTGTGGCACGGATCCTGGACCTGGAATTCTCACGCATCCAGAGCACACCCGACCTGATGCCAAGCGACATCACAGGAACGTACGTCATCGAAGAGGAGAAAGGGCACAAAGTCTTCAAGTTCCACAAAGGACCCCTGTTCGCCAACATCGTGCTCGCCGATGAGATCAACCGCGCCACGCCAAAGACGCAGTCAGCACTGCTTGAAGCGATGCAGGAGAAGCAGGTCACTCTGGGCAACCAGACATTCCAACTCGACCGGCCATTCTTCGTGCTGGCCACGCAGAACCCCATCGACCAGGAAGGGACGTACCCTCTGCCTGAGGCGCAGACCGACCGGTTCCTCCTCAAGATACTCGTCGACTACCCGAAATTCGAAGACGAGATCGAGATCGTCAACCGATACGCCCGGTATGAGCGAGAGGTCAAGCTGAAGATCCTGCTCAACAAGCAGAGCCTGCAGAACCTGCAGATACTGACCCGCGAAGTGCCGATCGCCAACGACCTGAAG
>JBDRLR010000136.1:0-7865 GCA_043812855.1 Nanobdellota archaeon
TGCAGCAGGCGGATGGGTTCCATGGAATGGGAATAGAGGTCCTCATTTATAAATTTTGTACCTTTTGTCCCATATAGAGTAACACATCCATTAATATCCTGCCTTCTATCCAAAACGCATGAGACACGACCTCGAGGCTCGGCTCCGGATCAAGGAAATTGTCAACCAGAGTTACGTGCCGGAAAAGACCCCGAAATCATTGAGCGAGTCTGCATTCACCAAGGCAATGGATGCCTATGGCGCCAGACTCATCTATTGCGATTGGAATATCGCGGATCCTCCGGCGACTTTCGGTCCGGACAGAGAACAGTACCTGTGGTACCATCCGAAGGATCAGGTCACCGTGGAGTTCTATAGCATGCATCATCTCGATTCGAGGCACACCCACTACTGTGTTCTGGTGATCGGGAGCAAGGATTCGGTCGACCTTCCAAAGGTCGCAGATAGGCTCAGAGAGATGCTCCAGCTCCCAGCGGCGAAACATCGATGATCTCGAACGCGATGTACTTCTCGGGGTTCTTGAGCATCGTCCGGTTCTCGGCGACGGCCTCTTCGCGCGTGCGAGCACGCGGTTCGGCGAGTCTGTAGTCGATGGCGTCGAAGATGTCGTCGATCGATCCGACCCGCACGTGTCCGACGGTGCCGAACATGCTTCCTCTCGACCATGCGCGTCGTAGCTCGACAGGTCGTCCTTCGTAGACGTTCGCTTCGTGGAATCCGTTGCGTCCGTACGCGCGTATCTCGTATTGTTTGCCTCGCTCCAAGAAATCGAGGTAGGGTTCCGTGCTCAGGTTCACGAAGAGTCGGTCGGACATGTCGTCGGGAGAGAAGAATTGGTTTAAATGGTTGACGAGAAACGGAACAGGATCTCTTCCGCATCACACATAATCGCCGATCACTTCAGCGTCGCCCGGAAGATGACGGTCCCGTACGTCAGTCCTGCGCCGAATGCCACTGCCGCGACGAGGTCGTTTTCCCGGATGGCGCCTTCCTGGATGGCCTGTGCCATGGCCAGTGGTATGCTTCCTGCTGAGGAGTTGCCGTATTTGTCGAGGTTGGTGTAGACGACACCTCGGAATCCTTTCTCTCGCAATCGTTCTTCCGCGTTGTCGGTGATGCGTCTGTTGGCTCCGTGAGGGATGATGACATCAAGGTCAGGTATCGTGTAGCTCGTCTTCTCGATCGCGTCGTGGATTGATTTGGCCATGGCTCTGGTCGCGAACTTGAAGACTTCGCTTCCGTTCATCTCAAGGTAGTCGTCTTCGGCGTTGTATGCGACATAGCCCTGATCTGCCTTGCGGAGTTTCTTTCCCATCTTGCGTCGTATGATCAGGTTGCCTTCGGGCCACCCCTTGGCTCCTACGTCTGGTGTCCCGCCAAGGGAGCACGCCACGATGCCTTCGTGGCCATCCCGCTGCTCGAGCTTGTACCATCCGAATCCGTCGCCGAACAGAAAGCAGGTGCTACGGTCGGAGTAGTCGGTGAAGGCGGTGATGTGCTCCCCGCCGCCGGCCAGCGCGGTCCTGATGTCGCCGCCGCGTATGGCGTTGTAGAGGTCACGGATGGTGTAGATGAGTCCGGTGCATCCTGCGCCTTGGTCGCTGAGCACGCAGTGCTCAAGGCCGAGTTCGGCGGCGAATGTGCTTGCGTAGCATGGGAATTCTTTTTCCCGGTGTCGGTTGCTGGCGAGGCGTATCTCTTCCACGTCGAGGAGGTCCTCTCCGAGCTTGGCTTTCAGATCACGCAGCGCGAGAATCCCCATTTCCTTGATTCCCTTGTTAAGGGATATGCGTCGTTCGTGGATACCGCTTCGTTTGACGATCCATTCGTCGCTGGTGTCAAGGACACGATTCCCTTGTTCGTCGACGAGTTCGACAAGATCTTTATTGGTGATGACATCGGACGGCGCGTAGACCCCTGGCCCTCTGAGGACGACTCCCATGGATACAAGGGCGCTATTCCGCTATTTAAGGCTTACGCATCAGCATAGTAGTCCATCTGATTCTAAAGTATGGCGTCGACCCGATCACGCATGAGCATCGTCTCGCCATGAAAAGAAACCGGAAACCATTTGAACTCGAGGCGCTAGTACCGCCTATGCTACGCATCATCCGGACAAGCCACGACGCGGATCTCCACGTCTTCAGGTTGAGCACGGCGCCGACCATTCACAGTGAGCTGATCGGTTTTCTTGACGATCTTGAGTTCAGCGAAGGCGAGTGCGAACGCATCGATACGCCATTCACCAATCTTGACAACGAGCACATTTGTGTCCGCAAGGGCGACATGAAGATCCACTTCTTCATCACGTCCAAGGAGACATGCATGGTGGTGGACACGGACATGCCTCAGGAAGAGCTGGCTAAAGTCATGTCGAATCGATTTGAGTGAGTCACTTGCGCTTCTTCGCGACGATGACCAGTTCCTTGTCTCCCTTGCTGTACTGCTGCGGGTCGAGGGCGAGTATGCCGTTCACGACCGTCATGCCTGCTTTGTACAGTGTCAGCAAGGCGCCGCCTCTCTTCTCCATGCGGTAGCTGAGCGTGTCGGAGAAGTCGTCGACGTCGTCCATGCGGAAGCCGAGCGCGTTGCGGGCGCCGTCGACGATGGATGCGAACGTCTTTCGTAGAAAGGAGTATCCGACTGTTTTGATCACCGACACTTTAAATCCTTGCGCTTCGATGACTTTCTTGATGGACCTAGGATCCTTGACGTCCAGGTGTCCGTGGCCCTCTTCCGTGGGCAGCGTGATGAAGAGACGTCCGCCAGAGCGAAGCGAGTCGGAGAAGCTTCTGATGATGCCCGCGAAGTTCTCGGCGTGCTCGAGCACGTCGAGGCACACGATGAGAGACGCAGGGTTCTTCGAGAATCGTGTTGAGAGCGTGTTGAGGTCGGCGACGATGAATTCGAGGTTCTGTTGGTTGTAGTCCTTCTTGTTCTGACGTATCGCCCGTTTGGAGATGTCGACGCCGTACACTTTTCCGGCGATCTTGGACACACGATAGGTCGTGTACCCATCGCCGCATCCTGCGTCGATGACGACATCGTCGTCCTTGGGTCGCGCGAAGTGCAGCAGGAGCTTCAGGCGGAATCGGGCGCCCAGATGGTATCGTGAGAGCATGGTCCCAAGAAAACGCTGATTCCCATTTAAACGTATCGGTCAGCCTGGCCTGAACGCCTCGACTGCCGCAAGCAGCGATGCTCTGCTCTTCGCGCGCGTAGCGACTTCGCGCAGGCGTTTGCCGCCGGGCACTTCTTTGGTGAAGTAGCCGACGATGAGTTTGAGCCGCGGCAGCGTGGCGTCTTGGGCGAGGACGATGTATTCTTGGATGAGAGCCATCTTCTCTTCGGGTGTCTGTGTGAGGATCTCTCCTGTTTCCAGATACGTGTTGATCTGCGTGAAGATCCAGGGGTTCTTCATGGCGGCACGTCCGATCATGATGTAGTCGCATCCGGTGTGCTCGAGCATCTCTTTGGCTTTCTGCGGTGTGTCGACGTCTCCGTTTCCGATGACAGGAATCTTCAGCGCGTGTTTGACGTCGCGGATGATGTTCCAGTCTGCTTTGCCGCGGTAGCCTTGCTCTTGTGTTCGTGCGTGGATGGTGATTGCGGCGATGCCTGCTTTCTCGAGCACTTTGACAATCTCGACGGCTTCGTTGTGCTTGAATCCGCTTCGCATCTTGACGGTGACGGGCACCGAGAGTCCCTCGACCAGTGTACGTAGCATGTCGTGGAGGAATTCTTTCTCTTTGAGCAGGGCGCTTCCGTATCCTTGCTGGACGATCTTCTTGGAGGGGCATCCGCAGTTGATGTCGACGACGTCGAAGTCGTGTTCGAAGCGTCGTGCGGCGACAAGGAGTTGCTGCGCGTCGCGCCCGAACAGTTGGATGCCCACAGGTCCTTCGCAGGGGCTCGTGCGCGCCAGGCGCAGGGTCTTTGGGCTGTCGTGGTTGATGGCTGCGGCGGACAGCTGTTCGGTGTACGTCATGGCTGCGCCGTACCGCGCGCAGAGCAGCCTGAATGGATGATCCGTGACATCCGCCATGGGCGCAAGGATCACTTTGCCGGAAAGCGTGGGGAACATGGGGATGGCAGCAGGGCAAGGTTTATTAAGTGTTTGGACCACTTCAGGCAGGACATACAGGTTCTGGAACGTCTCCGCTCGAAAGCAAAATATATAAAGCCACGCATAGGAGTGAGCACTATGGCTTGGTTCGGCAGAGGCTCATCATCGAAAGAGACAAAGCTTGCGCAGACTTCTCGTGACCTTGAGGATGAGAAGGCGCGTAATGCCGATTTTGCAAGGCAGATAGCTGAGTTGTCAGAGCAGATACAGGCCCATCTGAAACACATAGCATCCCTACAAGACAATTTTCGTCGATTAGACGCTAGTTATGGTGCTGAGCGCACCACCCACCAACAGACCCATGTAGCCCTTGAAGAGAAGAGTCGGACCCTTGAAGATGAGCGTCGGATGAGACTTGCGCTGCAGATTCAATTGGAGTCCCTTCGCGCTATGGAGGTGCGTTCGCAAGAACTTGTGGCAAAGCTGATAACGAGTGAAGGCGATCTCGCTGCGATGGTCGGAAGAGCCAAGGTCACCGCGACGCTTCTTGTGCATAAGCTGACTACCATGATGCAGAAGTATCCCTTCTTGAGGGGCACGTGGAACTCGAGGTCGGGCAGCGATGAATTCCACACGCACTCCAAGCACATGTACCCTGCAGGAGGCAATCATTCACCCGAACAGGTCGTCGAGGGAATGCGACGTGGCGTGAACATCAACGACCTCGATGCAACATCGGGGGCAGATATCATCCTGCAACGGAGCTTGGTGCGTCTGCTGAGGATGACCCAGATCCTTGATGAGCTGGCCCGGCTCGTCAAGAAAGAGGTGGATGATACCCATGAATTGCAGGTGAGTACAAGTGTGCTGCAACGGGTGATGGCAGCGTACAAACGTGTGCATGACGAACTATTCGGATACGACAAGCTCATTACATTCGAGGGGAATTTGTTGCAAGGGCTCAAGGAGGGCAGGCTTGTCGACGCCAATATCGATGAGCTCAACAAAAAGATCGTCCTCTTGGTGAAAGAGCTCGTCACGCTCATCGCCAAAGTGAAGAGTGATCTTTCTTCAAAACACATCGGCGTCTTCTTCCCTGAATTCGACACATTGCAGCAGGACGTGATCAATGATGCTGATGGGCTCGCGCACATCATCATCGACGAGATAGAGAGGAACGTGGAGCTGACCGAACAGCTGCTCGACCTTGACGATAGCGATGTCGTCGCCGCACTGCGCGCCTTCGACAGAGAGCTCCAGGACAAGTTGACACGTCTCGGCAAGGACATGTTGAAGTCAGGAGCATAGACAAAGCTCTTCTTTTCTTGGAATCCATCCAAAGACAGAGGTGATGAGATCAGAGTCAGCGCTTGAATCTTCCTGCGGACAGAACGTTCCAACTAGTCGTTCTCGATGAGCCGGTTGGCGCAGTCGTCTTCGATGTGGTCTTTGATCTGGGAGTAGCGCGCCACGATCTTGTCGTAGTCCCGTCTGGTGTCCAAGTCGATGTATCCGTCCGGAAAGCTCGAGAAGACCATGGCGACGCGCAGCTTCATTGCTTTAGCCACTACGTCTGATGCCTTGTCGATGTCAAGCCGCTTGAAGAGACGCGACGGAGTATGGATGCTGCGTGGCGTGAATCGTCGAAGCGCACGGTGCCAGGTGCGAGCCAGGAAGTATGTCGTGATCATGGCAAGTCCTTGGTTGCCGACGAGCTGCTTTGCCATCTTGCGTAGGCGAAGGGCCTCCTTTATCCTGCCTGAGTGGCGGTTGGCGTAGATCGCGGTGGCAAGGTCCGGGTTGATCCTGTCCGCGTTGAGGTACATCATGTTGGCTTCTTTGAAAAGGTTGAGTCGTCCATCGACGTGAAGCAGGATGAGCGGTTTCTTGAACAATGAGTAGTATGCGTGGAATGTCTTCTCAGGGATGAGACTGTTGATGAAGTCGTACTTGGTATCGATCTGCGAGATGAATTCCTTGATGGAGTGCGCCTGGCGGAACGGCGTGTCTCCCATCAGGTAGATGATGCCCTTGTCCTGCGCCTTAGGGATGCGGAAGTGCTTGACGAGTGCTTCTTTGGCGGCGTAGATGTTCTCGAATTGCGTCTGTCGTTGGTCCACGAGGATAATCGTGGAACGGTGCGTATGGAGGATGTGCTTGTCGATGCTTGCCAGACCGTCTCGCGGTCCGATGACGGCGACCCCTTTGATCGCGGGGATGCGATGGACCTCCTCGAGCAGGTGCTCGACGATAGTGCGGCCGTCAGGCATGCGCAGGAAGCATTTCGGTGCCCCCCTGATGTAGTTCTTGCGTCGGCCGCCTGCCAGGATGGCGATGTAGACCATGCTTGCCTGCCTGGCTCCAGGGTATAAAAATGTAGCGGCGACGATGAAGTTATTTAAATGACGGACGAGTCCTCCGCGGCATGTCTCTCGACGAGTTCTTGGAACGGCAGGACAGCATCTATGCCGTGTTCAGGGATACTTCTGCTCTTCGGACTCAGGGCACCAGGCCTAATCTTCGCCCGGCTGCAGGCGTCATCGTCGCCTTGCATCATGATGATGGGATCAATGAGAGCGTTTCACGTATTAGCCACGGGCTCTCAGAGATCATTCCCTGCGTGACGTACTCTCCTTCGACGGTGCACACGACCCTTGCAGTCTATGATGCGAAGGCGCAGTCCGAGCCTGACCTGGATCTGTTGGACCGGTTGACCGCAGACCTCATCAAGCACAGAGCGAGTTGGTGACGTCCGGGCATCTTCTACGGCGAGATTCTTGCGAATCAGGATTCCGTCATCGCGGCGGGCGTTCCGGATGAGGCATTCGTCCAGATGGTCGAGCAGGTTAGGTTGAGCACAGCGCATTATGACGTGAGCGTACGTTCTGCGTGGGGCGCGCATATGACGGTCGCGCGGTTCACGCAGGCAGTGGTCCCTCAGATTGCCGAGGAGGCGCTCACGTATCTTCGCTCGGAGGTCGTCGGAGCTAGCCACCCCGTCGCGCTTGATGTCGGCAGCTTCCGCTTCGCCAATGGCGAATTCGTCTATGACGTGCATGACCTGCTGCGGTTTTGAATCGGACGGGGAAGAGGCGCGAGAACAAGATATTCTACGCGAATAGTGGGATCTTGTCGAGATGTCTCTTATTGTTGAATCCTATCTTGTCGACCCATTGCCGCAATGATCGTTCTCCATTGAGTTGCACGCGGACCTTTCCTCTGCCGATGGCGTACATCCTCGTCGTCTGCGGCGCTTGGTCATTTCACGTTGGCATCTGAGTGGTTTGATTACGGTGTGCATATGCGTTTATTGTTTGAGGCGGAACCTTGATATATGACCTTCATTCTTGACTGCCTATGAAGACATTTTGGGTGTGGCTTGTGATTGCGGCAGCCATCGTGTTCGTGACGGCCATAGCCACATGGATCGTGCCAATCACGCGGATGACGAGCATTGAGGACCAGGAATCGTATCTGGCCTGCGGCTGCGGTTGCTGCGGCGATGTGCCGGCCGCGCAGGAAGTCTGTCTGTTCCGCTCCAGAGGGGATGATATGCGACGTATCATCCTTGACGACAAAGACATCGCAAAAAGCCGAATCTGCCAGTACGCGGGTTGCTCGCGTGGCGTGCTGTACCGATATTGTGAGTAATCAAGAAAAAAAAGAATAGCGGGGGATGGATTTGAACCATCGACCTCAGGGTCTCTCTGACGCTAGGAGCTCATATGAGCCTTCCGCAATCGCGAGGTCCTGCGATTCTGCGAGCACTCCTAGCTGCTCCACCCCGCTATGGGTCGCC
>JBDRLR010000137.1:0-7998 GCA_043812855.1 Nanobdellota archaeon
TGCAGCAGGCGGATGGGTTCCATGGAATGGGAATAGAGGTCCTCATTTATAAATTTTGTACCTTTTGTCCCATATAGAGTAACACATCCATTAATATCCTGCCTTCTATCCAAAACGCATGAGACACGACCTCGAGGCTCGCCTCCGTACCAAAGACATCCTGCGCGGAGAATTCACTCCTAGAAAAGTGCCGGCATCCTTGAACGAATCCGATTTCACGAAAGCCATGGACGCATATGGCGCAAGGCTCATCTATTGCGATTGGAGCATCGCGGATCCTCCGGCGAGCTGCGGTCCCGACATGGAACAGTACCTCTGGTACCATCCAAAGGATCAGGTCACCGTGGAATTCTACAGCCTGCATCATCTCGATTCAGTATACACCTGGTTCTGTGTTCGGGTGATCGGGCCAGGTGATGCGGACAACCTTGACGGCGTCGCAGGCAGACTTAAAGAGATGCTCGATCTTCCGAAGACGAAAGGTTGATGACTTCGAACGCGATGTACTTCTCGGGGTTCTTGAGCATCGTCCGGTTCTCGGCGACGGCCTCCTCGCGCGTGCGGACCCGCGGCTCGATCAAGGCGTAGTCGATAGCGTCGAAGATATCATCGATGGAGCCCACGACTACCTCTCCGACGGTGCCGAAGATACTTCCTCTTGACCACGCGCGTCTCAGCTCGACAGGTCGTCCGTCGTAGACGTTGGCTTCGTGGAATCCATTCCTGCCGTACGCGCGTATCTCGTATCGCTTGCCGCGCTCCAAGAAGTCGAGGTAGGGCTCGGTGCTCAGATTGACGAAGAGACGGTCGGGCATGGTGACAGGTGATGCAGGATCGTTTAAATGGTTGACGAGAAACCGAACAGGATCCCTTCCGCATCACCCATGATCGCTGTCAGCGCAGCGTCGCGCGGAAGATGACCGTGCCGTACGTGAGCCCCGCGCCGAACGCTACGGCCGCAACGAGACTCCCTTCCTGGACGATTCCCTCCTGGATGGCCTGGGCCATGGCGAGCGGTATGCTTCCTGCCGAGGAGTTGCCGTATTTGTCGAGGTTGGTGTAGACGACGCCACGGAATCCTTTCTCTCGCAATCGTTCTTCCGCGTTGTCGGTGATGCGTCTGTTGGCTCCGTGAGGGATGATGACATCAAGGTCAGGTATCTCGTACGGTGTCCTCTCGATCGCGTCGTGGATTGATTTGGCCATGGCTCTGGTCGCGAACTTGAAGACTTCGCTTCCGTTCATCTCAAGGTAGTCGTCTTCGGCGTTGTAGGCGACGTAACCATGATCAGTCTTGCGGAGCTTCTTTCCCATCTTGCGCCGTATGATTAGATGTCCGTCGGGCCAGTCCTTGTTTCCGACATCAGGGATGCCTCCCAGAGAGCAGGCGACGATGCCTTCGTGATCATCTCGATTTTCGAGCTTGTACCAGCCGAATCCGTCGCCGAACAGAAAGCAGGTGCTGCGGTCGGAGTAGTCGGTGAAGGCCGTGATGTGCTCGCCTCCGCCGGCAAGCGCGCTCCTGATGTCGCCGCCGCGGATGGCATTGTAGAGGTCACGGATGGTGTAGATGAGTCCGGTGCATCCTGCGCCCTGGTCGCTGACGATGCATTGCTCGAGCCCCAGTTCGGCGGCGAAGTGGCTCGCATAGCAGGGGAATTCCCGCTCGCGGTGTCGGTTGCTCGCGAGGCGTATCTCTTCCACGTCGAGGAGATCTTCGCCGAGCTTCGCTTGCAGGTCACGCAGCGCGAGGATCCCCATGTCCTTGATGCCTTTGTCGAATAATATCCTTCGCTCGTGGATGCCGCTGCGCTGGACGATCCATTCGTCGCTGGTGTCAAGGACACGATTTCCTTGTTCGTCGACGAGTTCGACTAGATCCCTATTGGTGATGACATCGGACGGCGCATAGACCCCTGGTCCTCTGAGGACGACTCCCATGGGCACAAGGGCGCTATTCCGCTATTTAAGGCTTACGCATCAGCATAGTAGTCCATCTGATTCTAAAGTATGGCGTCGACCCGATCACGCATGAGCATCGTCTCGCCATGAAAAGAAACCGGAAATCATTTGAACCCCAGGTGCTAATGTCCCATATGTTACACATTAGCCGGACGAGCCACGATGCGGATCTCCATGTCTTCCGATTCCATACTGCCCCGAATGTTCATAGCGAACTGATCGGCTTTCTTGACGACCTCGAGTTCAGCGAGGGAGAGTGCGAACGCATCGATACGCCGTTCACCAATCTTGATAATGAGCATATCTGCGTCCGCAAGGGCGACATGAAGATCCACTTCTTCATCACGTCCAAGGAGACATGCATGGTGGTGGACACGGACATGCCTCAGGGTGAACTGGCTAAAGTCATGTCGAAACGATTCGAGTGAGCTCACTTCTTCTTCGCGACGATGACCAGTTCCTTGTCTCCTTTGCCGTACTGCTGCGGGTCGAGGGCGAGCAGACCGTTGACGACGGTCATGCCTGCTTTGTACGCGCCAAGAAGCGCTCCGCCTCTGTTCTCCATGCGGTAGCTGAGGGTGTCCGAGAAATCGTCAACGTCATCCATGCGGAATCCCATGGCGTTCCTTGCGCCGTCGACAAGGAACGCGAATGTCTTTCGCAGCAAGGAGTAGCCGACGGTCTTGATGACAGCCACTTTGAATCCTTGCGCTTCGATGATCTTCTTGATGGACTTGGGGTCCTTGACGTCGAGGTGTCCGTGGCCTTCCTCGGTGGGCAGCGTGATGAAGAGCCTTCCGCCGGGACACAGGGAATCGGAGAAGCTCTTGATGATGCCCGCGAAGTTCTCGGCGTGCTCGAGCACGTCGAGGCACACGATCAGGGACGCGGGGTTCTTTGAGAATCGTGTTGAGAGCGTGTTGAGGTCCGCCACGATGAACGTGAGGTTCTGTTGTTTGTAGTCCTTCTTGTTCTGGCGTATCGCCTGTTTTGATATGTCGACGCCATACACCTTTGCGGCGATCCGTGAAACCCGATACGTGGCGTATCCGTCGCCGCATCCTGCGTCGATGACGACATCGTCGGCCGTCGGTCGTGCGAAGTGCAGAAGCAGCTTGAGTCGGAAGCGGGCGCCAAGATGATATCTGGAAAGCATAGGTCCAGGAAAATCCTGATGCCAATTTAAACGTATCGGTCAGCCCGGATGGAACTCGTGGACCGCCGCGAGCAGCGATGCCCTGCTCTTCGCTCGTGTCGCGATTTCGCGCAGACGTTTGCCTCCTGGGACTTCTTTGGTGAAGTGGCCGACGACGAGTTTGAGCCGCGACAAGGAGACATCTTCGGCCAATGATACGTATTCCTGGATGAGCGCTAGTTTCTGCGCAGAGGTCTGCGCAAGGATCTCGCCGGTCTTCAAGTAGTGGTTGATCTGCGTGAATATCCACGGGTTCTTCATCGCGGCGCGTCCGACCATGATGTAGTCGCATCCGGTGTAGTCGAGCATTTCTTTGGCTTTCTGCGGTGTGTCGACGTCGCCGTTTCCGATGACAGGTATCGATACCGCGTTCTTGACATCGCGGATGATGTCCCAGTCCGCCTTGCCGCGGTAGCCTTGCTCTTGCGTGCGGGCGTGGATCGTCACGGCGCTCACGCCTGCCTTCTCCAGGACCTTGACGATCTCGACGGCTTCATTCTGTTTGAAGCCAGACCTCATCTTCACCGTGACCGGCACCGAGAGTCCGTCGACCAGTGTGCGTAGCATGTCATGCAGGAATTCTTTCTCTTTGAGAAGCGCGCTGCCGTATCCTTGCGAAACGATCTTCTTGGAGGGGCATCCGCAGTTGATGTCCACGACATCGAATTCCTTCTCGAAGCGTCGTGCGGCGGCAAGGAGTTGCTGCGCGTCGCGCCCGAAGAGCTGGATGCCCACAGGACCTTCCTGGGGACTCGTGCGCGCGAGACGCAGGGTCTTTGGACTGTCGTGGTTGATGGCCACGGCGGACAGCTGTTCGGTGTACGTCATGGCCGCGCCGTATCGCGCGCACAGCGCTCGGAATGGATAGTCGGTCACCTCGGCCATGGGCGCGAGGATGGTCTTGCCTTTCAGTTTGAGGAACATGGGGATGACAGCAGGGATGGGTTTATTAAGTGTTTGGGCCTCGTATGGCGGGACCTACGGGTTCTGGAATGTCTCTACTCGAAAGCAAAATATATAAACCCAGGCAGAAGTGGGGGATCTATGGCTTGGTTCGGGAGGGGCTCATCATCGAAGGATATACAGCTTGCGCAGACTTCTCGTGCCCTTGAGGATGAGAAGGCTCGTAATGCCGATTTTGCAAGGCAGATAGCTGAGTTGTCAGGGCAAATAAAGACCCATCTGACAGACATAGCGTCCCTAGAAGACAATTTTCGTCGATTAGACGCTACTTATGGTGCTGAGCGCACTGCCCACGAACAGACCAGGACCTCTCTTGCGCAGAAGAGTCGGACTCTTGAAGAAGAACGTCGGATGAGGACTGTACTTGCGACTGAACTGGATTCCCTTCGCGCGATGCAGGCGCGTTCGCAAGAACTTGTGGCGAAGCTGATCACGAGTGAAGGCGATCTGGCCGCGATGGTCGCAAGGGCCAAGGTCGCCGCGACCATTCTCACGCATAAGCTGACTACCATGATGCAGAAGTATCCCTTCTTGAGAAGCACGTGGAACTCAAGGTTGAATGAAAATGAATTCACCGCGCACTCCAATCACATGTTCCCCGCAAAAGGCAATCATTCAACCGAACAGGTCGTCGAGGGAATGCGACGTGGCGTGAACATCAACGACCTCGACGCGACATCGGGGGCGGATATCATCCTGCAACGCAGCGTTGCGCGTCTGCTGAGGATGACGCAGATTCTCGATGAGTTGGCCCGGCTCGTCAAGAAAGAGGTGGATGATACTAATGAGTTGCAGGCGAGCACGAGCATCCTGCAGCGAGTCATGGCCGCGTACAGTCGTGTGCATGACGAACTGTTCAGATACGACAAGCTCATTGCATTTGAGGAGAATGTGTTGCGAGGTCTCAAGGAGGGCAGGCTTGCCGACGCCAATATCGATGAGGTCAACAAGAAGATCGTCCTCTTGGTGAAAGAGCTGGTCATGCTTGTCAGCAAGGTCAAGATCGATCTTTCTTCAAAGCACGTCGGCGTCTTCTTCCCTGAATTCGACGCGTTGCAGCAGGACCTGATCAAGGATGCCGATGGGCTCGGGCACATCATCATCGACGAGATAGAACGGAATGTGGAGCTGACCGAGCAGCTGCTCGACCTGGACGATAGCGATGTCGTCGCCGCACTGCGCGCCTTCGACAGGGAGCTCCAGGACAAGTTGAAACGTCTTGGCAAGGACTTGTTGAAGGCAGGAGCATAGACGCAGCTCTTCTTTTCTTTGGATCCATCCGAAAAAGGGCGTGATGAGATCAGGGTCCGCGCTTGAATTCTTCCTGCGGACCGACCATCCCGACTAGTCGTTCTCGATGAGCCGGTTGGCGCAGTCGTCTTCGATGTGGTCTTTGATCTGGGAGTAGCGCGCCACGATCTTGTCGTAGTCCCGGCGGGTGTCCAGGTCGATGTACCCGTCCGGGAAGCTGGAGAAGACCATGCCGACGCGAAGTTTCATGGCTCGCCCCACCATGTCTGACGCCTTGTCGATGTCGAGGCGCTTGAAGAGCTTTGACGGCGTGTGCACGCAACGTGGCGTGAATCGTCGCAGCGCGCGATGCCAGGTGCGGGCGAGGAAGTAGGTGGTGATCATGGCGAGTCCTTGGTTGCCGACGAGCTGTTTCGCCATCTTGCGTAGGCGAAGGGCTTCTGTGATGCGTCCTGAGTGGCGATTGGCGTAGATGGCTGTCGCCAGGTCAGGGTTGATCCTGTCCGCGTTGAGGTACATCATGTTCGCCTCTTTGAACAGGTTCAGTTTCCCGTCGATGTGAAGCGGGATGAGCGGTTTCTTGAACAATGAGCAGTAGGAGTGGAATGTCTTCTCAGGGATGAGGCTGTTGATGAAGTCGTACGCGGTGTCGATCTGCAGGATGAATTCCTTGATGGAGTGCGCCTGACGGAACGGCGTGTCACCCATCAGGTAGATGATTCCCTTGTCTTCTGCCTTCGGTATGCGGAAGTGCTTGACGAGTGCTTCTTTGGCGGCGTAGATGTTCTCGAATTGCGTCTGTCTCTGGTCGACAAGGACAATCGTCGAGCGGCGTGCGTGGAGCAGGTGCTTGTCGATGCTTGCGAGTCCTTCTCGCGGTCCGACGACGGCTACCCCTTTGATCGAGGGGATGCGGTGGATCTCTTCGAGGAGGTGTTCCACGATGGTCCGTCCGTCGGGCATGCGAAGGAAGCACTTGGGCGCGCCGCGGATGTAGTTCTTGCGTCGCCCGCCGGCAAGGATGGCGATGTAGACCATGCAGGCCTGCCTGGCTCCAGGGTATAAAAATGTAGCGGCGGCGATGAAGTTATTTAAATGATGGACGAGTCCTGCGCGGCATGTCTCTCGACGAGTTCTTGGAACGGCAGGACAGGATCTATGCCGCGTTCAGGGACACCGCTACCTTGCGAAGACAGGGCACTATTCCCAATCTTCGTTCAGCGGCTGGTGTCATCGTCGCCTTGCATCATGATGATGGGGTCAATCAGAGCGTGGCCACTATTTCCAGCGGGCTCTCGCAGATCATTCCCTGCGTGACGTACTCTCCTTCGACGGTGCATACGACGCTTGTAGTCTATGATGCGAAGGCGCAGTCCGAGCCAGATGCTGGACTGCTGAGTCGTTTGACAGCGGATCTGATCAGGCATCGGGCGAATTGGCGCCGACCAGTCATAAGGTACGGGGAGCTTCTGGCCAATGAGGATTCAGTCATCGCGGCAGGCGTTCCGGATGAAGCGTTCGTCCAGATGGTGGAGCAGATACGGTTGAGTACAGCGCACTATGACGTGAGCGTCCGCCCAACCTGGGGCGCCCATATGACCGTCGCGCGGTTCACGAGAGGTGTATCGCCGCAGCTAGCCCAGCATCTGCTTGAGTATCTTCGCTCGGAGGTCCTCGCGGACAGCAGTCCGGTCGCGCTGGACGTGGGTCGCTTCACCTTCGCGCATGGCGAGTTCTCCTATGACGTGTACGATCGCCTGCGTCTTTGAGACGACCCACTACGGTTACAGTGTGGACGGATCATGTGGTCACACAAACAGTGGAACCTTGTCGAGATGTCTCTGATTGTTGAATCCTATCGTGTCAACCCATTGCTGCAGCGATCGCTCGCCATTGAGTTGCACACGGACCTTTCCGTCTCCTATTGCGTAGACACCGAAGCGGAACCCGAGTTCAGCGAGGCGATCGATAAGGTCATTCTGGAATGGTCCAGGGGATATCTTCATTTCCAGTCGAGGATAGAGTGTTCCGTTGTTGTTGGCTCGGACAACGCATCCGTCGGTATCAAAGTAACCGCGAAGGACGTGCCTTCCGAATTGGGTGTTGTTGAATGGGGCTGGAATTCTTGCTCTCCCCCATTTGGGGGATGGGACGAATCCGAAGTCGGTGAGGGCAAGCACTATTCGCTTCTCGAACAGAAGAAGTTCCGCAGTGTGCTCGTTCTTCTTCAGTCGTAGTTTGGGTCTGGATCCAAGCGCAGTCTCCATCAAACTCGACACATGGCTGATGTACTGCCCCTCCCTGCTGTCCAACGTCACCTTGCAGCGATAGTAAGTCGAGAATCGCTCCGAAGGATAGATGCTGATGCTTCCATCGCCGAGGAGGATGCCTGTCAGTTCGGCCATGTTTGCATCCACGGGGATGATCATGATCAAAAGAAGCATAAGGTCTTAAGATATCTTGCGTCGACCTGTCCAGTGACCAAGAAAAAAGAATAGCGGGGGATGGATTTGAACCATCGACCTCAGGGTCTCTCTGACGCTAGGAGCTCATATGAGCCTTCCGCAATCGCGAGGTCCTGCGATTCTGCGAGCACTCCTAGCTGCTCCACCCCGCTATGGGTCGCC
>JBDRLR010000138.1:0-2217 GCA_043812855.1 Nanobdellota archaeon
CATCAAGTGGTCCCGCCTCGACATGGAATGGGCAGACACAAAACACGACAAAGAATCCGTCGACCGCATCATCACCCAGCCACCCCTGACGAATCAACACAGCGCAAAAGAGATCGCCAAAGCGTATGATGAACTCTTCTATCAATCCGCATTCATCCTACGAAAAGGAGGCCGGATCGCCATTCTCGTCCAATCCCACCACGATGTAACTGCGGCCGTAGCCAAACACGGATTCGACGTCACGCGAAAGATACCGCTCATGACCGGACGCGAACACAGAACACTCCTTCTCATCGAACGGCAAGGCATATAAACCACCAAAGCCTCGCTGAATCCATGGCTTCGTGCGAGATGTGTGGCCGAGAGACGAACCTCGTCAAGTGCCGAATCGAATCAACAATCATGGAAGTCTGCGCTGCCTGCGGACGCCACGGTACCGTCCTATCCCGTCCAGCTCCGCCCAGACCCCAATACCCTCGCGCACCTGCCCCCCACACAAAGCAAGAAGAGGCCGTCATCGAGGAAATCGTGCCTAACTTCGCCGCAATCATCAGCAGCGCCCGCCAGCGCCTCAATCTCAAACAAGACGACCTCGGCAAGCTCATCGCGGAGAAGGTGTCCGTCATCCACGCCATAGAGACAGGCCGAAACCCGCCCGGTATCCCCCTCGCCAGGAAGCTTGAGAGACACCTGCACATCAAACTCGTCGAGCGCAAGAATGAGGATCCCGACTCGACCATCATCCCGCATCCCAGCGCGGGCACACGGACGATAGGCGACCTTCTGAGCAAATAGGCCCATCCGTCGGCTTTGTAGAACGTAGTCGTTCCGTTGGTCTGCTGCCCTGCTCGCGTCACCTTCTGGTGCGGTTGGTCGGCGTGCCCGTATGGCGCCGCGGGAAATCGAAGATTTCCGGGGTCCCGAAAATCTCTGATTTTCGTGACAACCCCCGCGGACGACACACTTCCGTCCTTGTTGACGCTCGCCCTTAAGGGCAGCAGACCTTACTTTCTACTTACCCCCATCCGTCGAAACCTTTAAAAGGCGACAGAGACCGAAATACACGGTATGACGCTCGTCGAGACCATCCTGAAAGTCATCATCTGGATCATCTACTTCATCTTCCTGCACTACGCAGTCTATTGGCTGAGCCTGCTCTTCGAACCCATCCCCTCAACGAGGCGGAAACTACTGAAGCAATTCCCCAGCGTCACCATCGCGATCCCCCTGTACAACGAGGAAGGCACCATAGAGGGGACCATCAAGAGCATCTACAGGCTGAACTACCCTAAGGACAAACTGCGAGTAGTCTGCATCAACGACGGCAGCACCGACGGCAGCCGGGCCACCTTGCAGCGACTGCAGAATACGTACGGCTTCGAGATCATCCACCAACGCAACCACGGCAAGTACTACGCCCTCAACAAAGTCCTCGCGACCACGAAGACCGACTTCTTCGCCTGCCTCGACGCGGACAGCTACGTAAGCCCCGCGTCCCTGCAGCAGCTGCTGGCCGACTTCGACAGCCCACAAGTGGCCGCAGTCATGCCGATCATGACCATCCACGAACCCAAGAACGTCCTGATGCGCTGGCAGCAGATCGAATACATGACCAGCATCTTCCTCAAAGTCATGATGCAGAAGAAGAACTGCATCTCAGTCACACCCGGCCCGTTCACCGTGTTCCGCACCGAGATCATCAGGAAAGTCGGCGGCTACCGCAAGGCGCATTTCACCGAAGACATCGAGATGGCCCTGCGCCTGCAGACACACAACTACGTCCTGCGCCAGAGCATGAGCGCATTCATCTCCACCAAGGCACCAGATACCTGGAGGGCATACTACCGACAGCGCATCAGATGGTATACAGGCACATTCCTGAACGCGAAAGACTATGTAGGCAAACTCAACCCCATGAAATACGGGGAGATGGGGCTCCTGCAAGTGCCCATGCTTCTCACCGGAGGCCTGCTCACCGTGCTCGCAATCCTCTCCATAGCAGCCCTCAAGTCGAAACAATGGATGACCTGGCTGCACCACCTCGCCCTGACCAACTTCGACATCATCACATTGATCCGGACCGCTAAATTCACGTTCGACCCGTACAGCGCCGACTTCTTCATCCTCTTCTGCTCAGCCATGCTCGTCCTCCTCGCCATAGTCCTGATGCACATCTCAAGCAAGTGCAACAAGATCACGTTCAACCGCCACCTGACA
>JBDRLR010000139.1:0-3635 GCA_043812855.1 Nanobdellota archaeon
CAATGAGTCAGCAGAACCCTTGTTCTGCAGCTCCAGATTGAAAATCAGACCATAGTCATCCGATGGGATCGGATTACGCACACTCGGCGGATAATAATAATACTTGTCACCAGTGCTGCCTGGAGATATCCGCACCTGGACCCCGTCATAGCCGCTATAGTACTGATCAGAATCACCTGAGCTCACCGAAGGGCCACAGGCAGACAGCACGACCGCGATACATGCAACCACCACAAACCATCTCATACGCGAAACCTCACCTCACCCACCATCCTTGCGCTATTTAAATATTGCTGTCCATCAACGTGGAACGTCCTCACGGACAACCTCCACATCCGCAACCATCTGAGACTGATACATGTAGTCCACCTCAACATAGAGGTGACTGAGGAAATTGCGTGCCTCGCCTGAAATGACGCCGTCGGTCCCGTACGCATTCGTGTCAAGGGACTGTGAGCGACACGTCGATCTGGCCTTGTTGTCCTTGAAACGGATGGGCGAGCAGTCAAGCTCCTGATTGAGCAGATTGGCACGAACAGGTATCGTGCCATCATCACCTGCGACCGAACCAAGACACGCGGCCTGGCTATCAGAGAACTTCGCGGGGTCCTTACGCAGCACCATACCTCCTGCCTTGTTCTCGAAGTAGATATTGAAATTCACCTTGATGTCACCGCCCGCGCTCAATGTGCGCGGCTCGATCCTTGTGATTGCGACCGGAGCGCCCTGACCCTGCGAGAGAGATATGTCCTTGACCGTGCACACCTTGGCACGCTTGTCCAGATCATGGATGTCCTTGTCGATACAGACTGCCTGACTCCAGTATGTGCGGTACGGATAGCACAGCGTGAAGAAGAGCTGCGTCACCGGACTCTCGATCTGCCCCTGCAGAGGATTGGCGCGGAAGACATACTCATAGACATTCGTGTCTCCTTGAGGAAGATACTCGCTGCTGCCCGCAAGCTCGACCAGAGCCAAGTCAGAGACAGCATACTTGTGGTTCGGGAACAGATCCTCAAGCGACGGCCCCACCATGTCAGGAGGCATGTAGAGGTCAGTGATGTCCCGAAGATAGAATGCATTGTACGACTTGGCCAAGATGCCTATCTCAGCCTTAACCCCACCACCTTTGAAGAAACTGAGCCAGTCGATATCCTCCTTGGCACCCACAGTCCTTGCCACGGAGAAGGCCCCTTCATTGCTGACCTCGACGAGGACGCTGAACTCTTCATCAGGAAACACGTACTTTGGAGGAGAACCTGAAACAAAACGCATCACCAGACCCTCATTGCCCGTATGCCACTTCTGAGCCGCAGGAAGATTCTCCGTGCACGAGGACAGAAGCGCCGCACCAAGCAAGATGAGCAAGAGCCGCTTATCCATCAGCGACCACCCTTTTGACCCTTGTGCTCTTGGTGAGCTGGTAGTGATAATTGACCTCCGCGGCGAAGGTCGCCGCGGCAAGCTTGACCGGACCGAGGAATGAAGGAATCTCACCCTTCTCTATCTGCAGACGGCACCGCATGGTCTGAAACGGCTGATCAGGGCGCACCTGCCACCCTGTAATCGTGTAGGTGTGATACTGCTCACCCTCATCAAGGGAAGGCCCGGACACGGCAAGGCCACCGGGATTGCAGGAATCAGGGACAATCGTCACGAAGGCCGGAAGGTGGAACTTGACATCAGTTATGCTCTCTATTGAACCCCTGTTGGCGTACGCTTTAGCGTTCTCGAGCGTCACACCGAACAGGTTGAGGGAAACCTGAGCTCCTTTGTAGTCGGAATCCAACGACAAGGGGAACTGCGGAGGATTCTGCGAATCGACAAGACCGAGCACGATCGGACCATTCGTGTAGACCGCCTCCGCTTCCCGCGGTATCTTGAAGACGCCCGCCACATCCTGGCCTTCGCGCCTGCGATCGCGCAGCTCAGTCTGGTCCATGAAGTACATGTCCACATAACCCCAGGTACTGTAGGCGAATGATGCGTTGAACCCGACCTCTACCGACTCAGTCTCATTACCCATGTCGCCATTGAGAATAGTACATTCGACCGACTGCTCCTCGAAATCGCTGATGGAAAAATCAGGCAAGTCCACCTTGCCGACGAGGACCGCCTGACCCGGCATCTTGCCATCCTTGAGACCCTGCTTGTACTTGGCCCAACAGGAGTTGTGCACATCGAACTGCCCGACAAAGGATTTGCCGCTGATGACCGCATCCACGATGATCTCCTCATCGTCGGACGTGACCGGATTGAAAAGGGGCTCCAGGTTCTCGATGTGCACCCCGAGCTCGACATCATCCTTGGTGTCCTCGACCCTCGCAGTCAGATATGGATCGGTGAACTTGGATACTGTCCCTGTGATGTTAGCGTTCTTGATGCCTCCAAAGACACCGATGATTCGCTCGATCGGCGCATAGATGAACATATCCCTCCACTGCGTCAGCGTCCCACCCGTATCAATGGCCGTGCCGCCCGGAACGATGTTGCCCGCCAATTGAGGAATAAGAGCCCAATACGTGATGACCGCCGCGAAGAAATAGAAGACCAGAAGGATGTAGAGCGCCTTCTTAGGAAGGCCCTGACCCCTGAAGTAGAAGAAAAAGAATGACCAGACAGGAAACCACGTGAGGAAGAAAGCGAATGCCCGCACCAAGTCGAAGGAACCGATGGATAGCATGTCGACCGCGGCCATGCTGCGCACCGCCGACTGCGCATACGGCAGCGCGAACGCGATGAGGCCGAAAGGAAGAGCACGAAGATACCTGCTGATCAGGCGACCACCATCATTGTACACCCACGCCGCGATGAGAGGGAACACGATGATGTAGAAGAAACTCGTCACCGTCACGAAGGACGCGCTCGTCCGATTGAAACCAGAGCGCCACTCAACGAAAATATGGAAGAGGATCGTCAGGATCCAGAACGGGACCTCGCCACGCGGCGCACCCTTCGCCCCCGTCCTCTCCGCGAACGCGTCGCCCATACGACGATGCCAACGATTGGCATGGAAGGCGTCCTTCTTCGACTGCAGGTTCTCGAGCAGGGCCTTACGCTGAGTGATCGAGAGATCCTCATTATCCTTATGCTGATTGTACATATCCTTGGACTCCTTGTACTGCTCCTTGATGAGCTTGCGCTGATCCTTGGCCAGATCATTATCCAATTTCTTTCTGTCTTTGGCAAGATTCGGATCAGAGAAATAGTCATCAATCCTGCCTAAAGTCCGCACAATCTTCTTGGCAGCAATATCCTTCGCGTCAACCATGAGAACGCTCGCCCTCTTTCACCGTCATCGCAATTCGACCAACAGCTCAGTCACCTGAAGATCCTGACCAGACGCGGAGATGATCACTGCGTTGGTCCCTTCACGCACATACTGCGTGATGTCATAGACAAACGTGCCCTCCTTCTGATTCAGGTTCGCCTTGCGACCATTCACGCTCACCACACCCCGCTTGAGGACCTCATCGTCGGCGAAGTTGAGCACGGGCACCGCATTGGCCTTACGGAACCTAGTGAGCGAATAGAGGTCAGGAGGAAGCTCGAAATACAGCGTAGGATCCAGCGGCCTCTCCAGACGCGTCTGCACCTTGATCTGATCGATTGAGAATGAACCAAAGGGAGTCGAG
>JBDRLR010000140.1:0-4033 GCA_043812855.1 Nanobdellota archaeon
TGCTCGGCAAGATCGCCATCTTCCCCGGCGGCATCGGCAAACTCGCCGACAAGGACGGCAATGTGTTGCCTGACTGCTTCCTTCTGCCACGCGGAAGCACAGCCCTTGACTTCGCGTACCGCATCCACACGGACCTTGGCAAAGGATTCATCCGCGCCATCGACGTGAAGACCAAGCGCACTGTGGGAAAAGAGCACAAGCTCGCACACCTTGACGTCGTAGAAATCATCAGCAACAAGTAATCATTCCTTCTTGCGCACGACACCATACTTGAGCAGCGTATCCTTGTACATCTCGAAATCCTGGGACGACTTGAACTCGGCCAACCTGTACTTGGGCAGCTTCTCGATCCAACGGAACGTGATCTTGAGGACCTCCTGCACATCCTCAGGAATCTGAGGATTGGAAGGAATCACCATATCCTCATCCGCATCCTCCGCCGAAGAGCCGAACAACGCCATGATCTTGGCAAAGAACCCAGGACCCTCCTCAGGCCGCTCATCAACGTCATCACCTGCATCCATACTGTCAACCTCCATCGGCTCGGAAGCGCGCTGCACATCCTGCACCATCTCCGAGCGGGACCTACGACCAAAAACCCTCGAAAACAAGGGAACGGACGATCGCTCCTCAAACACAGTCACGTCCTCAGAACCAGGAAACGAAGGCCGAGACCAACCCATCGTGATTCTCTTGGCAAGTGATGACTTGCCCCTACGCTTTGAGATATAACTACCCATCTCCTCATTAAATGCCTGCTGATTGATTCTAACCACCCTGCTGTATGCCTTATCCCCATGTATTTAAACTTTGCGATGACGACGGTGAGAGGCCCAATCACCCCCTGCTCAAGACCGGAAAGGCGAAGTAGACCTCCAAGAATGCCGCCAGAACCAAGAGGACCAAGGCGATACCGAAGAATATCAAGGCATCAACCACCACATGGTTGAACCTCTTGGCATCCGTCTTCTCCCTGATCACCGCCTTGGACACGATTCCCCCCGCGAAGACGGCCATGAAATACGCCATGGCCTCCGTGATCAAGTGGGGAAACACCACCACGAAGGTGCCCGTGAAACTGATCAGATTCGTGGAGAGCACCGCAGTCCTATGGGCGATATACCCGAAGATCGAGCCCCACACCGACGCATTCCACGTCAGGAAGAGGATGGCGCCTGCCCCATAGACCAAGGAAAAGATGATGCAGACCGTGAAGACCTTGACGTTGTTGAAAAGGATGCTGAAGAAATGACAGGCGCTGGTAAGGCACTGGTCTGCGGCACCAGATGGCGCGGCAAGGCTCCCTGCGGCGCCCGCCGCATTGCGGTAGATGTTCAGCTGGGTCTCGAAAAGGTGACTGGAGACATCCTGAGGGAGGATGAGGGTGAAGGTCGCATATGCCAAAAGGATGCCCAGGAACAGATACATGTAGATCTGGATGATATCAGAATGAGCACGAAACAAGCCCAAAGAGAATCGCTTCTGACGGATATCCTCATTCTCCTCAAGAGCCAGAAGGCTGTTAAGCGTCGGAATGATGAGGATCGAGATGAAACCTATGCTTATGAGACTGGGATTCTCAGGAAAGACGAGCAAGGACGACATGATACCAAGCTCAGCGTACACGAAGCCAAGGAAGAATGTGACTTTGGGCTTGCGCTCAAGCCACCGCGCACCAAAGAGCTGCTCCAAGACCATACGCCCGCCCTGACCCAGCGCCTTTTAATACTTTTTGATGAAGCCTCTCAACCACCACCATCAAAAGTTCACAGGAGACTGCTGCCCTTACTGGAGAGCGCCAGCCATCCCACAGAGAACTGACAAGGGGGATGCCCCTCACGGGGAGATGTCAGTCGTCCATGTGAAAGAAAAGCGCGAGGGGGGCAGCAGTCAACAGTCTCAGGGATCCTTGGCTTCCGCCCTGTTCGCGCTACACCCCCACTCTTTATCGGCGACATGTCCCCGACTGGGACGACCCCCTTGTCGCCTCGCTGTATCAATCAGGAACGCTCACCCGTAAGGGCGGAAACCAATGTCTTCTACCCACTCCAAATCTGCCGAAAACTATTTATACCGCCAAAACCAAGGTGGGAATAGAGCACCTCCCCAAGCGGTGATTCCAGTCAAGCAAAGCAGACACGACCTATACGTCGAGGAACTCTCAGAGCACATCAAACCATTCTATGACGACGTCTTTCTCAACGTGCCGGTGCGTAACTCGAAGCGATCCCTTGCCGAAGTCGACGTGCTGGCAAAGCAAGGAGACTACTACGACGTCTTCGAAGTCAAATGCTCACTGCGCATCGTGAAGGCCCGACGGCAGGCAAGCAAGATCAGAAAGCACCTGCCGCTGAAATTCCGCAACTTCTTCCTGTACTGCGGCAGCGCGAAGCAGATCGTGCGGCTGTAGACATCACCTGCAATCGGCGTCGGCCTTAAGGCGAGCCACCATCATTCTGCCCGTGCTGCGCGTCGAGGGGGGATGCCCCCTACGGGGACGCAGCGCAACGAAGACCAGCAGCACATTGGCGAGAGGCCGACGCAAACCATTTTAATCACCCCTCACGTCCCCACCAACAACACGGTCGTGGTGAAGTGGTATCATGCAACCCTCCCAACCAAGGGTTTCGTTCCTTGAGCCCGAGGGCGGACATCAAGCTTACGCTTGAGTCCACCGAGAAAGGTTGCGTCCCGGGTCCGAATCCCGGCGGCCGTATCGCCTCCAACAATCAGTTCTGAACACACAAAACCATAAGTACGCCAGACCTCCTGAAGAGGCCATGAAGACCGACCTCGTCTCGACAGGATACATCATCTGGAACGACAAAGTGCTGCTCGTACACCATCACAAGCTCGACCTATGGCTTCCCGTCGGCGGACACATGGAAAAGGACGAGACACCCGACGACACCATGATCCGCGAAGCCAAAGAGGAGACCAACCTGAACATAGAACTGCTCGGCGCAAGCGACATCCCAGTCGAAGGCAACACGGTACGCAACCTCGCCACGCCATTCTACGTCAACGTCCACAATGTCAAGGACCACCACCACTGCAGCTTCTTCTACGTGTGCAGACCGCTGAACCCGACTGAGATGAAGATCAACGCGGAACTTCGCGACGCAAAATGGTTCAGCAAGAAGGACTTGGCGCACACCGACGTTCCGCCGGACGTGCGCAGCATCGCCATGCGAGCGTTCGCATTGTACGAAAAGCTTAAATGAGCACCAGGCATCCTGCACCCATGAAACCCTGGACCGAAACCCACACGCCCAAACATAGCAAAGACGTGGCGGGACAGGACGAAGCGATCGCCAAGATCAAAGCATACCTGAGCGCACCGCCCAAACACGCACTCCTCCTCTACGGTCCATGCGGCACCGGAAAGACGAGCAGCGCACACATGCTTGGCGCTGCCATGGGATTCGACGTCCAGGAGATCAACGCCTCCGACACGAGAAACGAGAAAGGCATCCAAGCCACCATCGGCATGAGCCTCGGCCAACAATCACTGCTCGCAAAGAAACGACTCATCCTCATCGACGAGATCGAGGGACTGAGCGGCACCTACGACCGCGGAGGCGTGCCGAGCATCGTGAAGCTCATCGAGCGCAGCAAACACCACATCATCCTGACATCGATCGACATCAAAGACCGCAAACTCAAACCCCTGCTCAAGGCATCGACAACCGTGGAATTCGCGCCCCTGGGAACCGCAGCCATGACGGCCCGGCTCGTCACCATCCTGAACGCCGAGAAGATCAAGCACCTAGAAGACGACGTCAAGATGGTCGCAAGGCGAAGCGGAGGCGACATGCGCGCAGCCATCAACGACCTGCAAGCCATCTGCGCGGACGGAACGCTCAGCCGCGCAGACATCGAGATCCCAGGCGAGCGGCGCCAGACCGAGAAGATGGTCCAGGCACTCGTCAAAGTCTTCAAGACGACGGACGCGAAGGTCGCACGCGGCGCATTCAACGACCTCGCAGAGGACCTCGACGCGATCTTCCTTTGGATGGAATACAACATGCCC
>JBDRLR010000141.1:0-2666 GCA_043812855.1 Nanobdellota archaeon
CTATCCGACAGGCGGAAACTTGGCGTTAACGCCGATGACATCCGCCATGAAGTCAGGCCATCAGACAGTCAGGATCCTGGTGACGTTCTATTTATTCCTCTTTCTCCTCATGGTGCCTTTGTTGGCCTGGTATGAGGAGAAGCTCTTCCGCAAGGGGAAAGAGACCTTCCGCGCTCTGATCGCCTGGTCATTCATCTTCGGGTTTGCCCATCTCATCATGGGTATTCCGTTGGCTTTGGCGCCGGCGCTGACCGTTGCGGGATTCTTCTACGGTGTCAAGTACCAGCGCAGGTTCAGAGGTGCGTTGCGCAAGAGGGGAATAACATCCTATTCGCGGGTGGGAAGGACGTGGCTGATCGACTCTGACTGTCTGGACCCGAAGGAGGTCGTCACTGCAGTCGATTGCGCCCGTGAAGACGCGCTGCTTCACAGCGCGACCTATCACGCGCTCTTCAACTCCTTGGTCGTCGGGTACCTTCTGTTCAGAGCCTTGAAGGCTATCTGATGATCTGATCTTGGTCCGTGTGCCTGCGCTCGAAGCCTACGCGAGCTCAGGTGGTGTTCGTTCTTCGATTGGAGGTCGTCATGGATTTTCTCGGTTACGCGTTCCGTCCTTTCCCCGATGAGGACACCGTCGTGCGGGAGCTTGTCCGCGCGGGTCTTCAGCAGCACCTGACCGTTGTTGCCGGCAGCGCGACCGTCGTCGCTGGTCTCAATTCTCCTGGCTATGTCGAAGTCAGGTACAGCTACGGCAAGGAAAGCTACGGCAAGGAAAAGGTCTTGTGCGAGTTCGGCACCGATGATGGTTTCGACGTCGTCTTCGTGCGTGGCGAAAAGTGGTGGGAGGCCCGTCTTCTCGCCGAAGAAGTCATGCATCCGGCGGATGTGGCTGAGGTGTTCCACTTTAGCAGTCTGGCACGTGCGCTCATGGGCCGCTACGAGGTGAACGTCCACTTTGGGCATCAACAGTTCGTGGCGAAACCCATCAAGGTGGCTAGGGCTGACCTGCGTGCTCTCGTCATCCCCCTCGACAACCATGCCGAGTTGGCGCGATTCATCTATGCGCTGCAGGGCAACACGGACAAGCCGTTGCATTCGATGGAGTTCAAGGACTTGGCTCATCATCGTTTGCTGGAGCCCTTCGAGATCTGATCTTGGTCCGTGTGCCTGCGCTCGAAGCCTACGCGAGCGTCGGTTCCCTCTCACGGACCTGGAGTGGTCAGTCGTCTTTGCGCGGGTTTCGTTCCACGACGGCATCCGTGGTCGTCGGGCTCCCTCAGCCCTATAGGCATCCTTGCCTTCGACCATCGCCCAACGGTTCCGTCACGGACGGCGGCTGACCGCTCCGCTTTTTTTCCACTGTCATTCAACTCCATGGAGGTTTGTCATGAAACCGCATCTTCTGCTGATTGCGTTCCTGATCATGATCGCGACGTCCATTCTCGTCGCCGCCGCGCATCTCCCCTCGCCGTACGGCATCATCCTCGTCGGCGGCATTCTCATCATCCTCGGCTTCTTCTGGCGCAAAGGAAACAAGACGACTGAGGTGATGAAGGATACTGCGCTGGTACGCGGCAACAAATTCACGCTCAAACTCGTGTGCTCCCGCAGTGGGCGTGTGCATTGGAACAGGCTCATCCATGAGCTGTTCGTCGTTCCGCTCAAATACAAGACTGACGTGCAGGACCGCTTCCTCGATGCGCAAGGTGCGCGGCACTTTGCCGAGGTCAAGTTCGTGGCGTTCGTCCGCGATCCGATGCGCTTCCTGGGCTTGGGCAACGTCGAGGAGGTCGCTCGTGCCGACGTCCTCGCAAACATCAGGGTCCTGGTGGCGCAGGGGCCTTGGGCAACCGCCCCCGAGCGTATCCACACGCTCACGCACGGCGACATGTTCGACGTCGATGTCCTTGACGTCATTTTCTAGGAGGTTCCCGTGAATTCCGTGTTTCTGGTCGCTGCGATCCTGTACGCCGTGGGTTTCGTGCCGTACATGGTCGCGATCCTGCGACCTGAGCACAGACCTGCGAACTTCCCTTCTCGTCTCTGGAGTGTCGTCATCTGGCTTGCCCCGACGCAGGGTCGTCCGCAGAAGTCGAGTTGGATTATCTATTCCAGTCTCGACATGGTCGCCTTGGCCTCGGGGATCTTCTTGGCGCATAAGGGTGAAGCCAACCCGGTGAACTTCCAGCTCATCACCGCTGCCATCGGCGCGACGACAGTCATGTTCATCTCGTTTCGGCGTGGCGTCCCGGGTTGGACGACGCTGGATAAGGTGGTCATCGCAGGTGCAGTGGTGGGTGCGGTCGTCTGGTACTTCCGGCCGGATTGGTCCTTGTACATCAGCCTGCTGCTCATGACGGTAGGTTCGTATCCGACGTGGAAGTGGGCGTGGAGCAACAGTCAGGATGAGAGCAAGCTGGGATGGACGCTCTTCTTCCTCTCCTGCGTCGTCGCCCTCTTCGGTGTCGAGGACTGGCATGACATCAACGTCTGGCTCCAGCCGGTCGTCTTCCTCTTCATCGAGTCGGTGATGATGGTGATCTTCTACATCGTCCCGGTCTTTCGCAGGACAAAGGAGGCTGCATGACGTTCAAGGAAGTCATCGAACTCCTCCTGGCTCGAGGTCAGGATGAGGAGGCCGACAAGCTGCGCACGCTCGTCGCGTG
>JBDRLR010000142.1:0-4885 GCA_043812855.1 Nanobdellota archaeon
CACCAGATGCACGCTGGAACCAAACATCTCCTTCTGGTCATTGCAATGCGGACACCAAGAGGCGCCGTACATGGTCGCGCCGCTCTGGGTCAAGCAACGAGCGAAGTCGTCAAGAGCCGGAGTGGCCTCTTGAGAGCACGCCGTCAAGACGAGCAACAACGGCATCAGCAAGACCAAGGGCTTCATAAGGCATGGTGCCCGTCACTGATATAAAAAGATTCTGCTTCGGTGGAGCACGTGGAATCCGGCTAGAAACACCTTGACAAGGGGGACACCACATATTAGGAAGGTCGGCGATCAACGACGTAAGGAAATGCGGGCATCGGTACCTGGCGATAGGCAGTCAACCTACGCCATCCCTCCAATAATCTTTTAAAGTGGCCGCATCTCCAAGGCAGCACTGGGGCTGTAGTGTAGCTTGGTTATCACTCAAGGTCGGGGTTCGCTGACGCCGCGCCACCATATGGCGCGCCGGGATGAATCGGACACCTTGCGACCGGGGTTCAAATCCTCGCAGCCCCACCATACACTCCTGTAGTTGGCGCTATGCGCCTGAACTATGTACAGAGTGTGGGGCTGGCGAGAATCGGCAATCTTCGATTGCCGCCATCCTCGCGGCGCCATCTTCTCGTCGACCGGAATGTATAAGAAGGAGCGTGCCTGCTGCGGGCTATGCCTGCAGCATACACAATCGATGACGCCGTCGACAGGATCTGGCATGCTGCCATGCTGATCATGTGGCAGGATTTCAGACGCATCGAGGAGCGCAAGCGGGGCTCGAGCAGCGAGGTCGCTGCGCCTATCGGCCATGAGAACAGCCCCTACGCCAGAGGCATGATCTACGCGTTCTTCGACGGATGGAAGGAGATGTCTTTGTACACGCCGACACGGTATCCTGTGCAGGATGATCAGGGTTTCATCAATATCTTCGCGGGCGGTATCGTGCGTCGCCTCTCCAATCATCTGGATACTGATTCTGATCTTGCAAGAGTGGTAGCGAGAGGAGAGGATGGATCGTTCTACATCGCGGCGAAAGCGAACCTCAAACGGCTCGATGATCTGGCCAGAGAGCGCCTCAAGAACACCTTGACCGACATCAATGACACTGAGCCCGCATTCGCTTCCCTATTCGGCGACCCCGAGGCGGCGATGATCTATTCTCCGCGGAAAGTCTACGGCGCCCTGCTCTGCGACGCGTATCATGGGTTCGAGGCGACGCGCACCGAAGCGGCCTTGTTCTTGGCGGTCGCCACGGGTAATCCAGTCATCATGGCGCGCCAGCGTGTGTGTGAGCAGGAGTTCTTTGATGTGGCGCGATCCGCTCCTGATCCTGTCAGTGGTGCGCAGCGCGAGATTGTCTATAGTCGTCTGGGAACCGGTGACCTGCTCCAGTTCGGCAGCAAAGGTCTGCTCAGGAAGGTGCAGCTTCGTGTGCGCCCAGACGCGCAGCCGTCGTATCATGTAGGTAGCGTCCTTGATGCGCAGGACAATGTCTTGCCGGTCGCTTTTGAGCTTACTGAGTATCACTTCGATGAGGCGCAGCGCAAGGTGGTTCGGGCCTATGACCCGCCCGGCCTGATATCGAATGATCTGTTCAGGGATTTCTGGTTCAAAGGGCGATAGGAGTCTTCCCTATTACAACAAACAGAAAAGTTTATATACATGGCAGGGAAAGAGCATTTCTAAGGGATTTTAGGGGAGATGTGGATGGATAAATTACCCTTGTTTGCACTGGTCGCGTTCCTATTCTTGATGCCGTTGGCTCATGCGCAGTCGTTCCAGTATGTCATTGAGCCGGTGAATGACAGCATCGGTCCGACGGAGACTGCGGTGTATACTATCGTCGTGACGAATAATGCCGCTTTTGCTGATCGATTCCAGGTCGCAGGCACAGGCAGCAAGTTCATCGTCCGTACTGATCCTACACTTGAGGGCAATTCAGTCCCTGCAGGTGGTTCGACGCATGCGAAGATATTGGTCTCGCCGCGCCCGAGTGTGGGATATGGTCCTTTCGGCGTTCCTGTCAAGATCAAGGCATTCACCAGCGGCGATTTTGTCGATGCCGATCTTTCAATAAACATCAGGGACCCGTCCCGTGAACCCACTCCGTATCCCGTGTCCGTCGCGTTGACCGCGGCGATCGACAAGGAGGTCGATCCTCGCCAGAAGGTCTCCGTCGAGCTTACGCTTCGGAATCGTTTCGCGTTGGACGTCGAGTCACTCACAATCGTCGTCGATGGCGAGCTGTTCCGAAAGGAGTTCAACACGTCGCTTGGCTCCCTCGAGGAGAAGGGCACCGAGATGGTGTTCTCGCTTGATGACCTGGAACCACCAGGCGGCCACACCCTGACGGTGCGCATCTATTATGATGGCAAGGTCGTCGCAGAGTCGACCAAGCTGTTTCATGTCGTGGAATACAGCGATCTGATCCAGAATCAAGTTCCTCCCGATGATGAATTGTTCAAGACGACGTATGTCTTTGACTTCCGCAACGAGGGCAATCATGTGGAGCATGTGGTGCACAAGGTACCTGTGCCCATCACCAGGAGAATCTTCTCCTCGTCTGATCCGAAGGCAAAAGTAGTCTCTGAGTTCGACAAGTCGTATCTGGTGTGGGAGTTCGATCTGCAGCCCACTGAGACCGCGCAGGTCCGCATCGTCGAGAACTATCGCCTGCTCGTCGTGGCCATCATCATCATAGTCCTTGCCGTGCTCAGCTATTACATGTTCCGAAGTCCAATCATCGTCGAGAAGGATGCCTTCACCGCCGCTCCGGCGGGCGGCGTCTCCGAGGCGAAGGTCAAGCTGTTCATCAGGAACCGATCGCGCAAGACGATCCGCAACCTGCGAGTCATCGACCGTGTGCCGTCTCTTGCCGAGGTCGAGAAGTCCAAGCAGATCGGGACCTTGCATCCGAACAAGATCATCAAGGATGTCAAGAAGGGCACTTTGGTGCGTTGGGATATCGATTCTCTGGATCCGTTCGAGGAGCGCATCATCGCCTACACCATCGTGTCCAAGCTCAAGATCGTCGGCGGCCTCTCTTTGCCGGCGGCCAAGGTCAAGTTCGACGCGCGCAGAGGCGTGGAGCGTCAGACCTACTCCAACGAGGTCAATCTGACTCGGCTCAAGGACTAAGCTCGACGGCATGCAATGATCTGGAAGAACAATTACTTCAGGTTGTCCAGGGGAAAGGCCTTCGTCTGCCTCGCGTTGTTTGCTCTGTCATTCCTTTCGCCGATTACGGTGCTCGGGTCAGGCCCGTGCGTCGATTCTGCCGCATACGGGTTCTGCATACAGTATCATGGCTTTCCGTTTCCCACCTTCTTCATCACGGGAGAGGTCCAGAATATGCCTGCCGGCGCGATCATCGACTTCTTCGTCGTGCAGGGCACGATCGGCTTCCTGCTGAACCTAGCCATCATCTATCTGCTGGTGTCCAGCGTGTTCTTCTGGTTCTTCCGCAGGCAGTCTGCGTAACTATTAAATATGGATACGTCTATCCGTATCCGGGGTGACTGCATGAAGGAGAAAGTCTCGCTGACCATCGATCGTGGCGTCTGGAAGAGGTTCAAGGCCCATTGTGACCGCAATGCGATCAACATGTCCGGCAAGGTAGAGCTTCTGATCACAGCCGAGCTTGAGCGCAAGGATGTCAAATATCAGGATGTCGTCAAGCTCGTCTCCCGCATCGTGGAAGAGACGGAGCGGCGTGGCAAGAAGGTCGACCGTGCCGATTCTCTGGCTGCCCTCACCGAGCGCTACATCGAGATGAAGAAGCGAAAGTGAGTCGTCCTGGTTCTGTTCCTGTCCAGCTCACGCTCCATCTTGTAGTGGTTGGCCGACATTCCCCATAGGGGCCGTCCCCCATGTCGGCTGCACGTTCGAGTCTCTTGCGTTCGCCCTTAAGGACAGGAACAGCGTCTTTGCCTTGTCATTCCGCTACATTTATATATGAATTATTCCCAATTCACGCTATGCAGATCCTCAAGGCCTTGCGGCATGTGCTCAAGCATTCCCTGCACCCCACAGATAAGATGGGCATCTTCTTCTTCATCCTCTTCGCCATTTCCTTGTACGGTCAGGCCTTCCGCAGCGTCGGCGGCGCATGGGGTCCCGCCAATCCTGCCCATGATCCCTATGCATGGATGCTCGCATTGACCTTGAGCGTCATCGTGTTCGGCATCCTGACGTATTATGTCATCGAGAAGAGGTATTGGCTATCCATGAATCATCCTGATCAGGCTGAGGCGTACATCCAGCGATATATCGACCAGACACACGGACATCATAATGACATCGATGTCATGCGGGATTCTCTGCTCAAAGGAGGGTACACGCATGTTCTCGTTGACCCTGCCATCGTCAAGCACGCAAAAAAGTCCGCGGCGTGACGGCAGCGTCGTGACAAATGGCGTCACGAAGATATAGGATTCTGAACCCCATTCAGGGCAGCAACGCAAGGATTCTCCTTACCCAAGCCAACCATAACATTTTTAACGCAGTGTGCTTTGTACACCACGATGGCTCCGCCCGGAATGATGCAGGTCGCAGTCGACGCGATCGTCTTCACCATCAAGAACGACAAGCTCAATATTCTCTTGATCAAGCGCAAGAACGCCCCATTCGAGGGGATGCACGCCCTACCGGGAGGATTCGTGCTGCCTGAGGAGAGCCTCGAAGAAGGTGTACGACGCGAGCTTGAGGAAGAGACCAATGTGAAGAGGATATTCCTCAAGCAGATCGGCGCGTACGGAAACGTCGATCGTGATCCACGTGGACGCGTCCTGAGCGTCGCATACATCGCATTGATCTCGGCGGACCAGACCCTGCGGGCCACCACGGACGCAGTCGACGCAGAATGGCAGAGCGTCTACGACCTTCC
>JBDRLR010000143.1:0-3016 GCA_043812855.1 Nanobdellota archaeon
CACCAGATGCACGCTGGAACCAAACATCTCCTTCTGGTCATTGCAATGCGGACACCAAGAGGCGCCGTACATGGTCGCGCCGCTCTGGGTCAAGCAACGAGCGAAGTCGTCAAGAGCCGGAGTGGCCTCTTGAGAGCACGCAGCCAGGACAAGGAGCAAACCGAGGACCAAGACAGGATATTTCATCCGTGAGGGTGCCTGCCGCTGATATAAAAAGATTCTGGTTAACATGGGTAAGTAGAATCTCATTTCCAAGGGTTGTTCCGCACTGCTCGCGTTGTCTCTTCGACCGCTTGGGTGACATTCCCCGTAGGTGGCATCCCCCTTGTCACCGTCATACTCATCACTCTTACGCTCGTCCCCTATGTGCGGAACTGAGATCTTCACGGCAGCCACACCAACCATAACATTTTTAACGCTGTGTGCTTTGTACACTACGATGGCCCCGCCCGGAATGATGCAGGTCGCAGTCGACGCGATCGTCTTCACCATCAAGAACGACAGACTCAATATTCTATTGATAAAACGGAAGAACATCCCGTTCGAGGGGATGCACGCCCTGCCCGGAGGATTCGTGCTGCCCGAGGAGAGCCTTGAGGAAGGCGTACGACGAGAACTTGAGGAGGAGACTAATGTGAAGAAGATATTCCTCAAGTAGATCGGCGCCTACGGAAATGTCGATCGTGATCCACGTGGACGCGTGCTCAGCGTCGCATACATCGCACTGATCTCGGCTGATCAGACGCTGCGGGCCACCACGGACGCCGCAGAGGCGCAGTGGCAGAGCGTCTACGACCTGCCACCCCTCGCCTTCGACCATGCTCGAATCATCGAAGACGCCCTCAAACAGCTACGCTACGAGATCCAGACGACCAACATCGCATTCCAGATCCTACCCCCCAAATTCACGCTCTCACAGATGCAACGCGTGTACGAACTCGTCCTGGACCAGACGCTCGACAAGCGCAACTTCCGAAAGAAGCTCAAGGAACTCGACATCCTGGTGGAGACCAAGGAGATGACGACCGGCGGAGCGCACCGGCCGGCGCGACTATACCGATTCAAGAGCGGGACGTACCAGCCCGTGGCTGAGAAGGTCCACGTGCAATTCTAGATATTCTGGAGCAGGAATAAGCGTGCTCTGGTAGCTTGCCGCCCAGCTCGCGCTCTATGTAATGCTCTTGGCCGACATGTCCCCGTTAGGGACATCCCCCTTGTCGGCTGACGATTCATTGTATCAGCGCTCGCCCTTAAGGGCCGCAAGCTATCTACGTCTTTTTAAGTGTGTAGTCTACACTATCTAAATGTTTATATATTTGTAAGTGTATCCCTAACACTAAGATGGATACTCACACAAGACACGAGGGCAAGGGGACCTCACCCCACACTCTTTCTACGGTCCCCTCACCCCTTGGTCTGCCGCTGGTCGCTGCCCCGCTCCAACGCGCATACTGGACGCGACTGCAACCCATCAACCGACCCGCCGCATCCGACACCTACAAGCGCACCATGAGCGGATCGAGCGACCTGTTCGCAGACAACTTCGCCATCTACAGCCTCGCGGCACGACGTCCCCTGTTCGAAGAAGGCGCAGACGGAAGGCTCATCATGGCAGGCCTTGAGAAGATACTCTACAGCATGTTCATGAACCCAGTCACCGAAGAAGAAGTGGATGTCGCCGAACAATTCTTCACAAACAAAGCCCAAGTCAAGAAATTCCCAAGCAAAGCATGGCAAGCGACCCTTGACAACGGAGGCTATATGCCCGTCGACGTCTGGGGAGTCCCTGGCGGGCAGACCATCCTGGTGAAAGACGGCAAGCACGTACCCTTGATGAGCATCGAAGGCATCGGTGCGCTCGTCAGCCACCTCGAACCCCACTTCGAGCAGGCATACGCACCCATCATCCAGGCAACCAAGGCGCGCCTTTTCAAGGAAGCGGTCGGTGAGAAGTTCGCCGAATTCGGACTGCGCGCAGACCAGACCGAGAACGACCACATCGCGCTCATGCTGGCCATCCACGTCGGAGGCGGATTCACGTACACATCGGACGACCAAGCTGTCCTGCTCTTCCCCGATCTGTTCAAAGACATCGGAACGGTAGGCCACGAATTCCTCATGGCGTACCAGCGAAACGGCCGCAGCCTCGAAGAGGCGCAGCGCATCGCGTACGAGACATTCATCTGCGCCAACGACCGCAGCGCGCTTCTGCCCGACATCGTCAGCACCGAATACAGCGGACTGCCCGCGATCATGGAACAGATCCGACGCTCCAACGGAAGCGGAAAAGTCATCATGCCACGATTCGACAGCGGTGACGTAGGCGCGCAGACCCTGCTGTGGAAACGGATGACCATCGACGCCAAACTGAGAGACAGCCCTATGGTCGTCGAAGACGGCATGACGCCCGAGAAGTCACGGCGCGTCAAGGAGAACTACGCCGCGGCAGGATACGATCCGCAGGACATCATCGTGGGCGCGGGAGGATACTTCCAGAGCGGATGCCACCGCGACGCGATCTCACTGGCGTACAAGCGAAGCGCGACTGAGCACGAAGGCACACTCGAGGCGTCCCTGAAATTCAGCGACTCACCCGGCAAGGAAAGCATCCCAGGCCAGATCCGCATCTACGAGCGAGGCGACACGCTGATCGTCGCGCAGGCCTGCGAAGGGATCGAAGGCACCTCGCTGTCACGAAAGCTCGTCGAGAACGGACACATCATCTACAACGAGAGCATCGAAGACCAACGACACCGCGCCGATACGACCTGGGACAAGTACCACCACATCGAATACAGCCCAGCAACGCTTGCCATCATCAATGCGCGCACCCGCGAAAAGGACGCTGAGCTCTCACGCATACGGAGGGAACCATGAACCGACTTGGAACCATCCACGGGACGCACGGAGAGCAGACCATAATCTGGTCGACGACACACGATCAGGACATCATACTGGAGGTGGAAGGATGAAGACCATATTCTGGAACGTCGACACGCAATACGACTTCATGCGA
>JBDRLR010000144.1:0-3333 GCA_043812855.1 Nanobdellota archaeon
ACGCCACAACCTTTATAAAAGGGTCCCGTTTCCACAGCATCCATGGCAAAGCAGTCGGTTGAGGCTCTTATCGAAGGCGGAAAGGCTACTGCTGCTCCGCCGCTGGGTCCTGCTCTGGGTCCCCTAGGGGTCAATATCGGCCAGGTCGTCGCGGAGATCAACAAGAAGACTGCTGATTTCAAGGGTATGCAGGTTCCCGTCACCGTGACGGTGGACTCGGCGACCAAGGCGTTCGAGATTTCTATCGGTACTCCTCCGGCAAGTGCCCTTATCAAGAAGGAGGCTGGCATCGACAAGGGGAGCGGAAAGGCCAAGGATGAGCTCGTCGCGGACTTGAAGATCGAGCAGATCATCAAGGTCGCAAAGATGAAGGAGTCGTCCATGCTCGGCGCTTCGCCCAAGGCGAGGGTCAAGGAAGTGCTTGGTACCTGTCGTTCGATGGGTATTATGGTCGAGGGTGTCCCTTCGGCTCAGGCGCTCATCATGGTTGATGAAGGCAAGTTCGACAAGGAGATCGCGTCAGGCAAGACTGAGCTGTCTATTGAGGAGCAAAAAGAGCTTGCTGAGGAGAAGAAGCGTCTGCAGGAGGACTTGCAGAAGAGGCATGCGGATCTTGATGCCAAGGCGGCCATGATCCTCAAGGATCTTGAGGGTAAGGAAGCCACCGTCAAGAGGACGCGCCTTAGAGAGGCGGGTATCCCTGATGACATGATCCATAAGCTCGTGCCTCAGGAGAAGTCTGCTGACTCCAAGCCCGACGCGAAGAAGTAGGATATTTAAACGCATCTTGGTTTCTCGACGGGTATGGATGTGGATTATGCAGGTTCTGTGGTCGACACGCACGCGGTGGATTTAGGGGAGGCGCTGTATCGAAGGTGCGAAGAGACCCAGGCGGTGGATATGGTTCTGCTGGGCAGGATGTGTGGTCTTCGATCAGGGTTGGGCGCATATCAGTCGCAGGAGATTGAATCGTCTTTGGATCGTTCTGGTTTATCCTTTCCTCCTGCTCCGCTCAGTCTGGATGACGTCATCAGTGATGACTATTTGCATTCTCCGCGTCCTCGACGGACGCTCCTGCCTTGATGAGGATCAGATATGCTGATTGTGCTTCAGTGGCGCCAGAAATGGTGATGTGTCTATCGCACCGCTTTGAGCATGTCGCTCTTGGCGATCACGCCGCAGATCTTCTCGCTGTCTTTCACCAAGACGATGGGGTAATACTTCAGTAGCGTGAAGATGACTTCTTGTCCGGTCAGCGTCGACACCAGTGGTGGCGCGTCTTCCATGACATCTTTGACGGTGTGCTCCTTATCGTCGAATGCCTTCGCCAGGATGCTGGTCTCGGTGATGAGGCCCATGACGTGCTGGTTGCGCAGCACAGGCACTTGGCTGATCTCTTCTTTTCGCATCAGGGCGATGACTTCCTTGACTGAATCGTTTGGTGAGCAGGAGATGACTTTCGGGCACATGATGTCGGCTGCCTTGGCCGATTTGCGGTGGAGCATGACGTTGAGGGTCTCGAAGATGCGTTGTGCGTTCGTGTAGGTGGGGTCGACGCGTCCGCTCTCGATCTTGGCGATGAGGCTTTGGCTCACGCCGGCTTCGCTTGCCAGCGTTGACTGTGTCATGTTGAGGCGTTTTCGCAGCCGTTTGATGTCGGTCAGTTGCACGCAGACGAGGAATGGTTGGGCCTATAAAAATATTCTCTTTGGAATAGCTACGGTGGACAAAGTCCTGCGACGTTGTCTGCGCCGCTGAATCCAGGGTAGGTCTCCTGTGGCGGCGAGGTATACGTGCAGATGCCTTTTCGCTTGAGGGTCTGCCGTTCGTAGTCTCCGTATTCCACGACGCAGGCAGGGTATTCGCCGCTGACCTTGGCGTATTTGCCTAGGCACGTGCCTTGGAGGAATGCCGCCTCCTGGCATGTCGTTATGTGCTCTTTGAGGCAGCTGATGCTGGATCCGCAGTGTTCATATCCTTCGAAGAGGGGTGGTGTCGCGCACAGCGCGTTCTGGCTCTCGAACAGGCTTCTTCCGTTGTCGGATAGGGCTCCTCGGCTGCCTGAGTAGTCTGCGTTGGGTGCTATCATGACGCCGACGAATATGGCGCTGATCAGGATGTATGCCAGGAAGTGCAGCACCAGCATGGCGAATTGCTGGAAGAGGTAGACTGCGATGGCGAATTTCATGGGGAGGATGAACGAGAATGAGGCGAAGATGGTCAGGACCAAGGGGATCACGACAATGTAGGCGAGGCTGGTCATGTTCAGGTCGGAGAGGAATGCTCGCACCAGAAGAAGGCTGCCTACGGTGAGGAGCATGTAGAAGTGGATCGCCCGCAGGTGGATGCTCTTGGGCGCGAATCGCGGCTCGACGTAGCGCACCTGGGCGACGGTGAGTTTGATCTGTGTGAACATGATCGCGGCCATGACGACGAACATGGTGAGCAGCAGCGCGCGTTGGTCTGCGGGTGGGTTGGCGATGCCGACGAATCCGATGGCGATGGCCGCAAGCAGCGCGAGGGCGGCGATGGTGTTGACCATCACGCTCAGGAAGAATGCGCTCAACGCCTTGATGATCCATGGCCTGTAGATGACCTTCTCCTCGGTGAGGACGATGTTCTTGCGTGTCTCTTGGTGTTCTTTTCGCTTCGCTTCTTTGGCCTTCTCTTCGTGGTATGCTTCGATGGCCTTGTCGATGTCGTGTTCTTTGTACAGCAGTAGCAGTGATTTCTTGACATCTTCTATCTTGGCGTCGGGCGCAGCCATCTTCTCATGGAGGCGCTTGACTAAGAACGGGTCTGCCATGGTCCCTCTGCGCCGTGGTATTATAAAAATATTGTCGTTGGCTGTTCTGCGTGGAGAATCTGGCACTGGCCTTAAGGCGAGACAACCGGTGTGGTGCTGTGGAGCGCACGTTGCGGGGGGTGGCCCCCTGCGGGGACGCAGCGCCATGGTGGAACGATGAGTGTTGTCGAGAGGCCAGCGCCAGATTTTCGCTGGAGATGTTCTCCACACTCGATCATGCCTGCTCTGTTCTCTTTGGAAACTCCTATTTCGTGATGCTGCGGAGCATCTGCCCTCCCTTGCGGCCCGGGAGAACTCGACGAGGGCACAACGAAGTGCCCTCGTCTGCAACGAATCCAAGGCAGAATCACTACAAACAAAGAGACTTAGGACAGACCCAGTCATTCCGGGTAAGTAGAAAGTAACTATTTTCAGGACTCTTATATTGTGCAGGATGAGTCTCATCATGATTTCAGCCCGCACGGTGCGGGCCGATTGGCCTCGTACGTGGCCGCCAAAGCGTGCTTTGAGGCTGTGAAAGACGGCCT
>JBDRLR010000145.1:0-2336 GCA_043812855.1 Nanobdellota archaeon
GGCTACGCCGCCGCCAAACGCATCACCATCCCGACCCTCATCATCCACGGCGACAAGGACGAAGCGGTCCCCATAGCACAGAGCCAAAAGACCGCATCACTGCTTGCGCACGGGAAACTGCACATCATCGCAGGCGCAGACCATCACTTCAGACCGAAAGACCACTTCGACGAAGTCATCAAGACGACAACCACGTTCCTGACGCACGATCAGTGATTCACTTCTTCACGAAAGAACCATAATCGACCGCCCGGTCACGACGAAGCACATCGTCTGACCTGCCTAGGATCGCGATCTCGACCGCATTCTCTTGGGGTCCGTACTCTCGGTCAAGATGATACGCTCGCTGATCGTAGTGGCCAGTGATCGGCCGCCCGAACATCTTCACCTCGTACCTGGTGACCAGCGCCTCGATGCGATCTCCTGCGCGCACACCTGAGAACCCCTCGAAGAGCAACTCGCGAACTGGAATATGGGCGGCCGGCTCAACGGTCAAGACGAGCCGAGATGTGAATCCCCCGCGATACACTGGCGACGAACCACCGAACCTCATCTCAGAACGAACAGAATTCGACGTGGCTCGCGACTGCGCGACCACGTACTGCACGGTGAACCGCTCAGGAAAGACCAATTCCTCAAGAGGCTTGGCGAGGGCTCGTATGCGATCCTCATCGTCAAAGCCATGCGTGCGTAGCAGTCGTCGAAATTCCTTTGGAGAAATCCCTGGAGTCAGATCCTTTGGGTCGGTCATGCCGTCGAGGTACTCGACGATGACATATAAATTTTTGGCTCAGATGGCTGCGGGGCCTGCAAATCTATTTAAACCAGTCCGCCCGCGTCCATGAGCATGGCGATCATCGGCGGCGTCGAGGAAGCAGGGCGAGGACCAGTCATCGGACCCATGGTCATGGCCATCTGCGCCATGGAAGAGAAAGACATCGGGACGCTCAAGGCCCTTGGCGTCAAGGACTCCAAACTCCTCACGCCTCAGCAGCGCGAAGGCCTCTTCGAGCACATCAAACGGCTGACCAAGCACACCATCACCATCATCTCCGCCAAAGAGATCGACGCGGCCCTTGAAAGCGAAGACCTCAACCTCAACTGGCTGGAGGCGCAGACGAGCGCTACGCTCATCGACGGCCTGGACGCCAAGCTGACCAAAGTCATCCTCGACTGCCCGTCCAACAACATCCCAGCGTACACCGCGTACGTGAAGAAACACGTCAAACGTGACGTCGAGATCATCGCCGAACACAAGGCAGACCTCAACCACACCATCGTCGGCGCGGCAAGCATCCTCGCCAAAGTGACCCGGGACCGCGAGATTGAGACCATCAAGAAGAAGATCGGCCACGACTTCGGAAGCGGATACCCGTCCGACCCCTCCACCATCGCGTTCCTCGAGAAATACCACGACGCCTACGACATCTTCCGCACGTCATGGGCAAGCTACCGCAACGCCGGGCAGAAGACGCTGCATCTACAACTCGTATACTTATAGATCGCCTGCCCAACGATCTCGATGCGCCATCCAAGAATCTCTTTTCTAGCGACGCGCGGTACTCCTTGAGATCAAGGCGGACCCTTGCTACCCCTGTCTTCATCGCGGCCTGCGCGACGGCAAGACTCTCCTCGACGGCCACCCTGCGGTCGAAGGGCTTGGGAACGATGTACTCTCGGCCGAACGCCAAGGCAGGCAAGCCATACGCTTCAAGGACATCCTTGGTGATGGGAAGCTTCGCGATCGCCGCCAAGGCGCGCGCCGCAGCCATCTTCATCTCCTCATTCACGCACGTCGCCCGCGCGTCCAACGCGCCCCGAAAGATGAACGGAAACCCCAAGACATTGTTGATCTGATTGGGAAAATCGCTTCGCCCCGTCGCCATGATCACATCACTTCTCGTGCTCTTGGCCAGCGCATAGCTGATCTCAGGATCAGGATTCGCCAATGCGAAGACGATGGGATTATCCGCCATGGAAAGCAGCATCCGCGGAGTCATGAGATCCTTTCCGGAGACACCGATGAAGACGTCCGCGCCGACAAGAGCGTCAGCGAGCGTCCTTGCGCTCGTCTGCGAGGCGAATGCCTCCTTGAACTCATTGAGATCAGTCCTGCCCTTGAAGATCACGCCTTTGCTGTCGACGAGAATCCTGTTCTCCTTGCGAACCCCCAATCGCTCGTGGAACCTCGCGCACGCGATGCCCGCTGCCCCCGCTCCCAGATAGACTATCTTCACCTCGGACAAGGATTTCCCCGCAAGCTCAAGCGCATTCAGAAGGGCCGCCCCCGAGATGATCGCCGTCCCGTGCTGATCATCATGGAAAATGGGAATCCC
>JBDRLR010000146.1:0-2032 GCA_043812855.1 Nanobdellota archaeon
GACACTCAACGCGCACCTCTCCTCGCCGCACACCAAGTTCTCCTGCGTCCGATTCGGAAACGTGCTCAACAGCAGAGGATCAGTCATCCCCCTATTCGTCGAACAGATACTGAAGAAACAACCCATCACCATCACGCACCCCGACATGGACCGGTTCTTCATCTCGATACAACAGGCGGTCAACCTTGTCCTCGAAGCGGCGCGTCGCAGCGAAGGAAAGGAAATCTTCATCCTCAAGATGCAAGCATGCAAGATCAAAGACCTCGCCGAAGCCATCAAAGAACACTACGTCGAAACCGGCGTGATCACCGCCAAAGACTGCCCTATCACGACGGTCGGCATCCGACCCGGCGAGAAGATGAGCGAGCTGCTCATGACCGAAGAAGAAGCAGTCGTCGTCGAAGAGACTGACGACATGCTCATCATCAGACCACGCCTCGAAGTCCCTCACCTGCCCGTGGACCTGCTCGTCACGAACCCGGAAACGCACAATAAGAACGGGATCGTCAACTCACGATACGCACCCCATCTGACGAAGGCGCAGATAAAGAGCATCCTCAAAGACACCCACATCATCTAACCTCACGGATACCTGCCTGACACCTGATTCCATCTGATCCGCACGAGATCACCAAGCATCCTGACGCTGTCGCGGACCACATGCAGCTTGCTTCCCGTGCGGTCGAACCATTCCACAGGAACCTCCTTGACCGAGAAACCCAGATGCCTGGCAACGAACAGAAGCTCCACGTCGAAGGCCCATCGGTCAAGAGTCAACATCCTGGCAATGCGCTTGGCATGCCTCGACTTGAGCAGCTTGAAACCGCACTGCGTATCCTTGAAACCCCTCAAGACGAGGATGTTGACGAGCAGAGGAAACATCTTTCCGACCAGCCTACGATACCACGGCTGACGCACATGAATCCTGCTCCCATCCATGTTCCTGCTCGCGATGACGATGTCATGCTCAGGCAAGAACCTCCAAAGATCCTTAATCTCGCGGATCGGCGTCGCGAGATCACTGTCCGTGATGAGCGTGACAGGATACTTCGCCGCCAGCAGACCCTTTCTCACCGCGAAACCCTTCCCCCTGTTGCGCGCATAGGAGACGACCCTTACGTTCGGGTCGGCCACCGCCCGAACCACAGCAACAGTATCATCAACAGATCCATCGTCCACAACGATGATCTCGAAATCATATCCTTGCTTGCGCAAGTATGATGAAACTGCCTTGAGAGTCCCACCTATCCTTTTCTGCTCGTTGTACGCAGGCACGACGACGGAAATACCGACCATGCAGACGGCACCCATCCCAATATTTTTAAATGCTTCTACGAGCACACGATGCAACTTATAAATCGGAGCCCATCAAACACATCATGAAATCCCCGAAGAACCTTGCGACCATCACCATCACAGTCCTGATGCTCTCCGCCCTCGCCATCCGCCTCGTCGCCTTGGACGCGACCAGCATCAGGGCAGACGAAGGAACAACCATCTTCCTCGCCAGCCTCCCATTCTCAGATTATCTTCAAAGCGCCCACGGAGACGTCCATCCTCCCGGCTACTACAGGCATCTCAGATTGTTCTGGCTCATAGGCACAGACCCCTTCACGCTGAGACTGGCATCCGTCCTCGCTGGCGTGCTGTGCGTGCCCGCAATCTATCTTCTCGGCAAGAGAATGTTCGACGAATCGACAGGCCTCATCGCCGCGACGATCATGACCATCTCCGAATTCCAACTGAGATATTCCCAGACGCTCAGGATGTACAGCGTCATCACGCTGCTCGCGATCCTGTGCACGCTCGCGTTCTGGATATGGCGCTCGGCCAAAAAACCTACACTGCGACACTCCGCGGCATACATCCTCACCGCGACCGCGATGGTCTACACCCACTACTTCTCGGCGCTCATCATCCTCTTCCAAGGAATCTTCCTCATCATCTGCCAGAGAGAGAAGCTCAGATCGTGGATCATCCACGGCGCCATCGTGACCGCACTCTTCCTCCCTTGGCTACCCACCTTCATCGA
>JBDRLR010000147.1:0-6815 GCA_043812855.1 Nanobdellota archaeon
CGATTCCTGGCTCGAGGAAAACGACTACTAGGACGAGAGTCCGTTGTGCATTTCAAGTCATCAGACAAGGAGGTCATCATGTTCCACGTCTTCTTCTTTTCTTCGGAAAAGGGCAAAGGAAAGCTCTACGTCGCCTCTACCAATGGAGTGAGCCGGTCGGGCTACCATTTCACGGTCAAGGGTGACGGCGACACCATGGTGCCGGATTCCCAGCCTGAGTGCGTGGAAAGGATCGTTTTCAACCGCAACTACCAGTTCATCGGCGTCGTGACTATTCCGGTCGCGCAAGCGGGCATCGAAAGCTTCACCGCCGACGGCATCACCCGGGCCGCACTCAGTCTGCTCAATGAGTGGTTGAAGTCGCATCCGTTCCAAGGCGACTAGCGATTCCTACCACATCGATTTGGTGCGGGCGTAGCATCAACGAATGGGCAGCATGGTTTGGAGGCGGCTCGGAGGTCCCCCTGCCTTGCACCTCCTCTGGGGGAGCAAACCTCCGCCCTGCCGAACCCAGGTCGTCTCCACGCTCGCACCTTTTTTCCAAGGGGCCGCGCGGCCTTCCCCCCATCCGGTTCACTCAGGATTGTTCGCGGTCGCGCGCCTCCATTTTCCATCGCGACACGTATCGTGGAAAGGAGTGTCATGAGAACGTTCAGGATCTTGCTCGGCAGCTCGATGAATGTGGGTCCGCTGAACATCAGCATCGCATTCACAGGATGGATCAGCGAGGATATCTGGTCGTTGGCGCTCATCAGGCTCACGACCATGACGGAAGAGGATTCCATCTCCCACGCGTACCCTGTATATTTCAACAGGAAGCACCCGATCATCCATCTGGAGGGTGTGCCCTTCGAGGTCACCGTGACTGAGGAGTATCTGACGCTCACGCAGGTTTCCCCTGAGAAGTGAGTTGCTTTGTGCATTTCATCAAGGAGGGAACCATGTATCATGACAACGCCGCCGCGGTCGTGATGAGATCCTGGCACGCGAACATCTCGCGGGCGCTCGAGATCTTCAACGACACAAGGGTGCGCGGGATTCTCACGTCGTTCGAGAATGAAGTCGTCTCGACGTTCGGTGAGCGTCTCGCTCGGATCGATGGATTTAGCGGCCAGGTCGCATTGGACCTCATGCGGTCTTTGCATTCTGAAGTCAGGATATTCACGTGTGACCTCGCGAAGGCACGGATGAAGGACAAAGTCCCGCCTGGATCCGACTTCGCCCACGTCCGTAGTCTGCTCAAGACGCACTTCGGCGTGAGTTGATACGCTGTTATTTTCTGTCAATGGAGGATTTGCCCATGAGCGATGAAGTCATGTTGTGTCCGGCAGAGTCGTCGCCGGTTCGCATCAATCCGTTCGGTGGTGTCTCAAAGAGCGACGTGCGGTCCTCAGGCAAGCTCACGCCGGCGCGTCTTCGGCGACTAGCGGGCTTGCTTGCGGCGAACTGGTCGGTTCCCTACTTGTCGGCGGACCAGGATATCCCGCTGGAGAAGTGCGAGGACGTGGTCGTCGAGGACTTGCGCATCCTCGCATTCGCGGTCCTCAGCGGCGACTTTGTCAAGCTCAGTGGCTTGGCCGATTTCGGACGTATCGACATGCATGGTGACGTCCTTGCGACGCTGCAAGGAATGCACGCCAAGTTCCGTCAGTTGTGGTCGCAGGGATACGTCGATTCGCAGTTCCCCTTCTGTCCGGTGCGTCCCGAGTCCGAGGAGTTCCAGCGCGGTCTCGTCTCGATCCTGCGCAGGTTCCTGGAATCGGGCGTGCTGGTCGACGATCGCCTCCTGCTGATGAAGATGGTCTCTGCCACAGGTCACGCGCTGACGACGGCCCAGAAGCGTGGCCGGATCGACCAGGCCCTGCTCATTTCCTTGATGCTCGATGAGGCTGGCCTTGCGGGCAAGGATCTCAAGGAAGTTCTGCGTTCGTTCAAGGGTGTCGACGTGGTCCGCAGCGCTGACGTGCTCAAGCAGTTCGAGCGCATCGTGAAGGCGCTGCACAATGCGAGGGTCGCCGCGGCGGGCTAGTGAGCGATCGCATTCGTGTCTTCTGTGTATTCTCAAGAGGAGAGAGGTTTCCATGCATATTCCCTTGCTCTCGATGCCTCCGATGACTCAGGCGCTAGGATGGAGTTTCGCTGCGACTTTGGCCTGCATCCATTTCGCCTTCTCGGCGGCGTGGGCGCTCGCAGGCCTCTATGTCATCAGGGAAGCGGTCCGCCTGGGCAGAGGAGGAGCGGACACCATAACCTGCGCGCACAGGTCGTTCATCGTCCGTCCGCGCAGGCTCATCCTGATCGGCGTTCTCATGTTCATCGTCGCAGTCCTGCATCTTCTGACGGTCGGCCGGATCGCGGGTTGACGAATCAGTGCATTCCACCCATTACGAAAGGAGGCGTCGTGCTGCGCATGATCATCACTTGCCTCTTGATCATCTTCACCGGGTGCGCGCAGCGCACCGCGCCGAGCGCTCCGATGTCAAGGGTGAATCCTTCGCAGGAGTTGGCGCGTCCGTGGTGCACGTCTCCGGGCGATGGCTTCGGTGCGTTCATCATCACCTACGACTGGCAACATCGATGCTGGGTCTGGACGTACGCGGGTGATTCCTTCGACGGTCCCTATCCTCCGCCGGAGCCTTCCGTTCGCAACTCCAGGTTCAGGGACCTGGTGTGACCTATGTCATTTCGGCAACATCAAGAACAGTAGGAGGGGTCGTGGCTGAGAATCACGTTTCGATCAATTCCGCTTTCCGGAGCTTCATCGCGCATCCGTTCGCGTCCAGGTTGCTGCATGAGTTCGTGGGGATTCCCGTTCGCACCATCAATCGATGGAAGAATGGCTTTCCCAGACTCGGCGGCGAGCGTGGCATCAAGATCTCGATGTTCCTCCAGGCGGCGGGCTTTGAGCATGCGGAATCCGCTCTCTTGACGCTTGACCAGCGATTCGTCAGCGAGCTCGTCGCCTTCACGGACCTGACTCCTGCGGTTCTCGCCGCGACGCTTGGGTACAAGGCGCCAAAGCAGCTCTATGCGATCCTCAACGGCCGTTGCATGTCGCAGGAGCGCGCCTTTCATCTGGTTGATCTGCACGCGAGTCTCTACGCGGACGTCATCGCCCCGAAGAGGCGCGCGATCAAGCAGGCCGTCGAGGACGCGCTGCAGGCTGAGGACATCGCCAATACTGGCGGTCACGGCAGTCCGCAGTCGGCGTGAATTCAACATGAAGCGACTTGTGCATTGTCTGATGGAGGTGTAGCATGTTCGGGTTACCTCATTGGTTCTGGTTGCCTCATTGGTTGCTTGCGGCTGGCTTCGTCGTGAACGTCGTCCTCATCAGACGCGAAATCGAGACGGCTCTCAAGCGTGGCCTCATCGCGCCCGAGTTTCGCGACGACCTCTCCAGTCTGATGTCGGAGTCGTCTTTGCGCGGCATTGGCAAGCCCATCGTCATGCTAGGATTGCTCGCCGTCGCGAGCTTCGTCGCTCCGCGTCCGCTTCAAGGATCAGGCTCGGCCATCTTCTGGATGACGTGGTCGATATTTGGATGCGGGTTTATATGGCTGGCAGCCAACCGCCTTCTCCTCTTTCGCGAGGTAAAGCAACTCGTCCGTGATTTGAGTCATCCACCGGTCTGATCGCGGCATTCCTGTTATGCACGACCACCTGAGTCCTTGCGTTCTTCTTGCGCCGTGCGCGCGGAAAGTGAGTGTCCCATGAAGTTCAGGCCGTTCGTGGTCACCCGCATCTTGGACCATCTCCATTTCGTCGTCATCGAGCGGATCGACGAGCAAGGCATGTACCTTCTCGTGGAGTGCGATGCGGCGGGAGTCAAGAAGGATGGTGGCCAGCTCTGCTTCGTCCCCTTCATCCATACGGACGAGTACGCCTTTCACAGCACCGACGACTTCCTCTTCATGGTGCGCAGATCGGAGGATGTCGACGGACTTGCTGTCTCCCTGGTGCTCACCTACGACTCGCAGATGAAGAAGTTCCTTCTGGCGGATCCTCAGAACGGCGAGCTGATGCTCTTCGCCGCAGAGGAGTTGGCCAGTCTCTTCGTCCATCACGGCAACTGATCAGCCGTCGCAAGGAGGTGTTCTCATGCTCAGTTTCGACGTGGTGTTCTCACTCGTGCTTCTGGTCTCCATGGTCAGGCTGCTTCATATCTTCTGGAGCGAGGACAGGGGGAGGCGTGATCGCGCCAGGAGGATTTTCATGTCGGTGTGGGGGGTCGCAGGTTCGTGCGCATTGATCATGTTCCTCGTCTTCATGCCGCGCATGGGTCTGCAGCCCTGGTTCATGGCGTTCGTCCGCATCATGGTCTTCGCTTGCATGGTACTCTGCTGGTACGTGGGCACTCTGCTGCGCGGTCGCAGGAACGCGTCATGAAGCCGGATCTGGTGTTGCGCTGTCCGCATGATCCTTCCTGCGATTGCCTGCGTGAGGGTCTGCCGCTCATAGGTCACGGCATCGTGCTTTCGCTCTCGACGGTGTTGATGAACATCATGCAGGCCCCGATCGAGCAGGTCCGCGTCCGCGGTGCCATCGTATTCTACCGCGATCCGGTCAGGTGCATGGTGCTGCTGCGCGTCCGTGAGGGTGATGCCTTTCGGGTCGTCCACATTGGACTTCAGTTGGTCGACAGCTGGCGGCCGACCGTGGTGACGAGGAGTATGCCTCTTGCCGAGGTCGACGTGGCGTCCAACGAGGCGATGGTCTGGGGACATCTGCAGGAGTGCGTCGAGTTGTGTGAGGAAGGCGTGCAAAGCCTGACAATCCTGGTGATCGGAGTCGAACAGGAGCCATCTGACCTCGTCGATCCCGAAAGCAACTAGACGTCGCAGGTTTTGATAATCGGGGGTCCGCGTTCTCGGGCAAATCTGTCCAGGGCAGATTTCCTCCTTCGTCTGCTTGCGCGGGCCCCCCTTTCTTGGCGATGCATGGATGCCAGTCCTGGGGAGGAAAGAAATCCATGTGTTGCGGGCGCGGGCCGTCCTTCACGGTTGTGGCGGTCCGCGCCTTCTTTCTTGATGTGCATTCTCACACGGTCAATGTCGTCCGGATCGTCCTGGCGATGAAGAACCACAAAGACGAAGTGGACGCCAAGTTATGGGGGAGACGAACATGTTTCTGAGTGAAGGTCCAAAGAACTGCATCCTTCTGGATGGGCACGAATGGCACATCCTTTTCGAGATCGGCCAGGATGCCATCATCGGTGATCCCAAGTCTGGCGAGATCAAGGTCGTCCCGTTGGATGCGCTCTTCCGGAATCGTGACGTCCTCGAGCCCATCCACGCGACGGGTGCTGCGCGCATCAAGGTGAAGAGACCCATCGGGTCTGCTGGTTACATCTGGTGGGTGGGTGAGTTGTGCGAGATGGAAGAGGGGGAAACGTTCCTGACCGTGGAGACCTCCACCGCTCCGCGGATCGCCGTCTTCTTCCCCTCGGAGAAGCGCACCAGGTTGTACGGATACGACGAGACCGCCACGTACAGTCTCACCTCGCTCAAGTACGTTCCGAACGAGTAGGTGTCGCTTCGCATTCTTTGTTCGGATGTGGATTTGTCAGAATAGGGGGGTTTGGAATGAGTCTTCACAAGGATCCTGACCGGCTCAAGTATCCTGTTCTCAGTCCGTTGACTTCCACGAGGTCGCGGGAGCTCATGGAGATGGAGCTGGTCCAGTTCTGTGCGGGCAAACGTATGGTCCTTCTCTCGTCCAAGGGCCAGCTTCCGGTGGGGGGTCATGTCCATCCGGACACCTTCGTCACCGTCGGCTTCCGTCGTCGGCAGCGGTTCTGGGAGGCGCGCAGCACCCGCTTGGCGCGTCATGGGGATCTCGAGGCCTTCAAGGATCATCTCCTGCAGATCGGCTGTGCCAATGACGTCGACGTTCCGCTGACGACCCTGCGTCTTCCGCGTGGGCACACCGTGCGCATGCACATGGAGCCGATGCGCTTCAAGGTGTACTCGCCGGCGGCGATGCGGGAACTCATCGTGGCCATGGTCCAGTGGTGGGGTCAAACGAAGGTCGTCACCATCAAGGACCTCGTCTCCAAGCGGCTGGTCTAGAACCTCGACGCATTCATTTGTCGATTCACAGGTGCTTTCACGCACCGAAGAAGAGAGGTAAGCATGGAAGAGAACTGTCTTGGCGTGCTCAGTCAGGAGCAGCAGCTCACGCTCGCCAAGGCCGAGCGCAGGGTGAATCACGCGGGGACCGCGAACCTCGCGATTGCGACGGGTGTGTTCTTGTTGATCTTGACCATCATGGTCATCGCCTTGATTCCTGGATTCCTGTCCTTGAGCAAGGCGCATGTCGGCGATGGGCGGTGAGAAGCCAGGTGGACATGATGTTTCAGATCGTCTTTGTGGTCCTGGTGTTGACGGTCGGGTTCACGTCTGGCATCGTGATGATCTTCACGGGCATCCGTCGTCGTTCCAAGGGCGAGGATCCTGTCAAGGATTTGGACTTTCTGCGGCGGCGCATGCTCGGCTTCGTCGAAGGTCTCTCGCCTGACGAAGTCAAGGACCGCACGATCCAGGCCCTGCGTCGTCAGTGGTGGCCGTAGAAGGAGTGACTACACATCGCGATCGATATCTGTGGATTTCTGTCAAGAGGAGTAAAGTGAAGTATGAGTTTGTACACCAGGTTCATCGTCAAGGACAATGTCGACAAGAGACTGTTCGTGGTCCTGTTCCATTTTTCCGCACCGCGTGGATTGTCACGCGAGAACAGGTTCTTCCTCGTCGAGCTTGAGGACAGGGGAGGAAGTATCCGGATCAAGCAAGAGGGACAGGTCCGCGTGACGGGGC
>JBDRLR010000148.1:0-4374 GCA_043812855.1 Nanobdellota archaeon
CCTTATTGTGTTCTTTGCGTGGTACGCTCTGCTTTCCGTGGCCTGGAATGTCTATGGTGCCTGGGGACAAGGATTTCGGGCGGTGTTCAGGGCGACGGTTCCGTTGCAGATTGCGTTACTTTTGTATATTGTCGCAATTCCTGTTGTGGGTGCATTGACTTGGGGTGGTGGTGGATTTCTCTTATGGATTCTTCTTGCTCCTGCACTGGGCGTCGTGGGTTTGTTCACTGTGTTGGCGCATTTGTTTCGGGCCTCAAAGGCTTGATTGGCTGCGGTCCGCGATCTTGGATGATGTGCTTGGTGGCATCGCGCTCTCACCGCGGGCTCGGCCTACCGTTTGGGTGCGCGTCACCCCGGATGCACGGGAAACGCTTGCGTTTTCGGGTGCTCGAAAAGCGACGCTTTTCGGCATAAGAAAACGTGCCGTTTTCTGTGGGCCGGAAATGTTCCATTTCCGAGCCGGGCATCCCCCGACGCTCTGGTCTTGTGGTCTTGCGAGCGGTTCGCCGTAAGCGCGATGCTTCCGGGTAAGTAGAAAATCTCCTTCCAGACGTTCCGCACTGCTCGCATGGTCATTGCACTGGATAGGCGACATCTCCCCGTCGGGGGCATCCCCCTTGTCACCTTGCACGGGACACGGTTTATGCTCGCCCTTAAGAGCGGGAACGGCTATCGTTCTGCGTGCCCCTTTGATTCCAAAACATTTATAATCCAGTATCGTTCAGGCCGCATACAGAGGTGAGTGGTCATGGTATACAAGGTCTTGCGGCACTGGATGGAGGCGGGCTTGTTTGCTGGTCTCGTGTTGGCCGGTCTGGTCGGTCTGGTCTTGCTCGATTCGTACCATGAGTATGAGGCGACGACGGTCCTCACCCAGCAGGCGGGTCAGGAAGGTATCGTGTACTTCTTTCCTGCTTCCTTCATCGTGGGGTTCATCCTCTTCATGTTCTGTATGGGTTTCGTCCTGGGTTCTGCTCCTGGCTTCTTCCATTACCTCTTCAAGAATCGCGGGGGGAAGGTCATGGTCGCTCCGGTGATCGAGACGAAGGTGGAGCCGGTTGTCCTGCCGTTGCAGGCGACGGGTGCCGCAGCTGTGCAGCCGGTGTCCAAGTCGAGGGTGTCGTCCGCTCGTGCGCCAAAGCCGGTATCGAGGTCTCGTGTCAAGGCCAAGCGGGCAAGGCCCAAGAAGGCCAGCAAGCAGGTCTCCAAGCGTAAGAGGCCTCTGAAGCGTTCTGCGAAGCGTAAGTAGGAGTGTTTATAAGGAGCCCGGAGTCTCCATCTGGCATGTCCAAGCTTCCGTTCGAGCAGAGGGTATTGCGTCGCGTCGTCCTAAGGGACGCGCAGACGTCGCCGAAGTTCGGTGTCGATCCCTACAAGAGATCCATTCCTGATCTTCTGCAGAATGGCATCATCAATATCGATAAGCCCTCAGGTCCCACGAGCCATCAGGTCTCGTATTATGTCCGCGAGATCGTGGGTGTCGCAAAGACGGGTCATTCGGGGACTCTGGATCCTAAGGTCACCGGTGTCCTTCCTGTGGCGGTCGGTCGCGCCACCCGTGTGGTGCAGGCATTGCTTCCTGCGGGCAAGGAGTATGTCTGTGTCATGCACGTGCATGCGGATGTGCCGCGCTCGCGCCTTGATGAGGTGATGGGCCAGTTTCTTGGTGATATTGAGCAGATGCCTCCCGTCAAGAGTGCAGTCAAGCGAAGAAAGAGGATGCGTCGGATTTACTATCTTGATACCTTGGATGTGCAGGGTGCGGACGTCATGTTCCGTGTCGGCTGTCAGGCGGGGACATATATCCGCAAGCTCTGTCACGACATGGGTCAGAAGCTGGGCTGCGGAGCGCACATGGCTGAATTGAGGCGCTCGAAGGCAGGTCCGTTCGATGAGTCGACGTTGTGCACGCTCCAGGACGTCACGGACGCCGTGCATTATTGGCGCAAGGACAAGGATGAGTCGCATCTGCACCGTCTCGTCCGTCCCATGGAGGAGGCGGTCAGTCATCTGCCTCATATCTGGGTGTTGGATAGCGCCGTTGATTCTCTGTGTCATGGCGCGTCGCTCAAGGTGCCGGGTGTGCATAGTTTCCATGATTGTATCGAGTTGGACCAGATGGTCGCCATCCTCACCATGAAAGGTGAGCTCATCGCGATCGGCCGTGCCAAGATGCAGGCCTCTGACTTGCTCAAGAAGACGCAGGGTGTCGCCGTCAAGCCTGATCAGGTCCTCATGGCTCCGAGTGTATATCCCAAGATGGAGAAGTGACGCTGTGGAAGTCTTTGTAGACGCCGATGCCGTATCGGCGCAGGTAGTTCTCGAGGCGTACGGTGAAGAGGTGGTGTTTGTCTTTGGTCAGGATGCTTGATTTGGTCAGGATGGCGCATGCCAGCAGGACCGCGTCGCTGGGGTCTGCGCAGTCCGCAAGCAGGAAGGGGTCTGTTTCGTTGACGAATTGTTTCTCTTCGGCGCGGTTTCCTGGGTGCACGTCGACTTCGAGGATGGAGAGGTTTGGTTTGGCCTTGATGAATTGGGTGATGTGCTCGATCATGTGCGTGTTGAACTTGTGGCGGATGTAGTTGAGCTCTTCGACGTTGAATGACGTCATCGCGACGTGGTGTGTTTCGCAGAACTCGAGCAGCGCGTGCCGCTTGTGGCGCTTGATGATGTCGATGAAGAAGCACGTGTCGAGCAGGATGAGTCCGCGTGCTTCCATGCCCAGCTGCGGCAGCGACGCCATGATATCTCTCATGGTGTTCTCGCCACCTCGGCGATTATATAGGTTTCGGTGTGCCGTCCTTGCCGCCCTTACGGGCGAGCGCAATCCAGATCAACAACCAGCCGACAAGGGGGAAGCCCCAGTCGGGGAGATGTCGGCAATCCACGAAAGAAGAGCGAGCTGGGCGGCAAGGCGTGCTATGTCGTCGGCTGATGGCGTTGTTCGGTCTCACACCGTGAAGAGTCGGTTGTCTGTTACGTCGAAGAATCCGTTCCGCGCTCCGCAGTCGAGCCATCCGTGCGCGTAGGAGAGCGCGGCGAAGGCGTCGACCCAGTCGTCCTTGCTCTTGAAGTGCGAAGCGTCGTGGTAGTAGCGCTGTGCCATGTCGAGGCATTCCTCGGCGGCGCGGCGCCGTTCATCGTTGATGTGCGCTTTGGCCATGGTGAGCGCTTCGCCGGTGATGCGGAAGTAGTGCTCGAGCTTCTCCGCCGTGATGGTGGTGTTCATCGGCTGGAAAGGTGCGGTCGGGTTTATAAGGCTTTTCGCGCGCTCCAAGGCGGTGCAGAATCTATTGTCGGTAGCGGTGGTCTTGCAGCTCTTTGCGCATGAGTTTGAGCTCGTCGAGCTGGTCGTTCATGATCTTGTTGAGGATGCTGGTGTCTTCTTTGAGGTAGCGCACTTCCTCCTTCATGAGCCTGGTCTCTTCCATGTGCGAGCGCATGATCATGGCGAGCTCTTCCTTGACGTCTTCTTCTGTCGCCAGCATGACGACCATGATGATGAGCAGCAGCCACAGGAACACGGCGTGCACCAGTCCCCACAGTTCCACGTTGTTGCTGGTGTAGATGCTGTTGATGAAGTGGAAGCCGAGCAGGATGACGCCGAGGCCCACGATGAGCAGGATGCGTTCGAAGAAGTTGCTCTTTCTCTTCCATTCTGCCATGGCCTTCTTCAGACCCTTTCTTTTTATAAATGTTTGTGTTGACTTGGGTGTGTAGAACATTCAGGTTGCTGCCGTTGCGGGCGAGCATCATCGAAGGCGGAAGCACGCCGACAAGGGGGACGTGCCCCCTACGGGGAATGTCGGCCATCAACGACAACAGAGAATGCGAGCAGGGCAGCAACCGCACTGAATCGGAATGTTCTACACGCCCTGTTGACTTGGTTGTGGTGTTGGAGGTTGTTGAGAAGACACTCGTCTGCCGCCCTGCTCGCTTCATGTAGGGTCGGTCAGATGACATTTGCCGTGATGGGGTGACCTCATTGTCTGCGTTCTTCTTGGGGATGCCGTGCTTAAGGGTACGCGCATTCGGAACAAGCAGCGCGTCGTCAGCGGGGGTGACGCCATCCGGGCACGCCGACCCGCGACCGATCGCTTCGAGCGCGTACAGCACGGCATCCGCACGTGCTCGCCCGCGACGGCAGCAGTGCTTTGTTCATGCCGCCGCAATACATTTTTATAATCGCCGTCGTTCTGCCTTTCCATGCCGAAGAAGCAGAACATGATGATCGCGGGTCAGGCGGTCGTCGAGGGTGTCATGATGCGTTCCAAGCGCTTCGTCTCCGTCGCGGTGAGGCGTCCGGACGGCAAGATTTCGGTGCGCAGGCAGCCGTTCGTGTCGGTTATGGACAGGCATCGGTTCTTGGCCTTG
>JBDRLR010000149.1:0-4615 GCA_043812855.1 Nanobdellota archaeon
ACCAAGGAGTGATTGTCTGGACTGCGAGCATGGCGGGCGGCAGCGTCAGTTGTCTCATTTCAGGTCACAACTTGCAGAGGGTCTGGATGTACAATATCGGAACGGGCGTGCTGACGAAGATATTGGATGATTGCCCGTTCATGCCGGTGCAACCGCGCATCTATGGTGAGGCAGTCGTCATTCCAGGGTATAAGTCCGATGATCTTGGCAGGTTGTATAATAGGACGTCGAGCACTACCTTGAGCCTGCCGCTCAAGCAGGATTGCGCGGTGTCCTCTGCCCAGTCTGGCTATTATCCTGATCGCAACAAGCTCATCAATATGTACGGTCTGAACCTTGCGACCGGCCTGGTCTTCGACAGGTCGGGCGGTGTCTGCACCACGCCTGGTCCGCTCAGAGGATTGTTCGACTACTCCATTCCTGGCATGGTGGAGCGACGCCTGTATAGTCCTGTCGTCCCTGTGGCTGATGAGGACAGCTTGTATCTGCAGCGCCCGGGCCTGTATCAGAACACGGCCACGTATGGACGCAGGCCTGATTACACCAGTGGTTTCCGGAGCAGGATCGCCGTGCAGAATGTCAATGATGGCTCGTACCAGCTACACGTCGTCAGCACGATTCCTGACCGTGCCGAGTTCTCTATCGAGCGCGATGCTTCCTTGTTGGACTCGACTGTGGAGCCGACGGAGTCAGCGATAATCTATGATACTGCGTATCGATATGAATCTGATACTGCTGACGTCTGGCTCTCTCCGGGCACGTATCGTGTGCACGCGACGTGCGACGATCTGTTCGGCGTGCAGGGCGAGGGCGAGGTCGTCTGGACGGTGGCGTCGAATTGCGGCGACGGCAGTGTCCAGCCTGGCGAGGAGTGCGACGGCAGCGATTGGGGCGACCGCATCGACGTCCTCATGGGCTGCACTGCTTTCGATGACTTCACTAGCGGAACGCTCGGCTGTTATCCTCCCGCCACGGGCGCAGGATTGGACTGTCATTTCAATACGACTGGCTGCACGAAGGATGTGCCTGTGCCTGCGACGTGCGGTGATGGCATCATCGACATCGGTGAGGATTGCGACGGCGCGAATTGGGGTCCGAATGTCGATGGGTGCTGGTGGTTCGATTCCTTCACGGGCGGAACACTGTCGTGCATCCCCTCAGGTCGGCCAGGACAGTGTCATTTCAACACGACGTTGTGCAGTCTTGGGACCTTCAACACGCCGATGAAGTGCGGTGATGTGGATTATACTGATAGCGAGGGTCACCTGCTTGATACCATCGCCTGCAATGATACGTTGTATACAGGATATGTGTATCCGTGCCCGACGTCGACGAGTTGCCTGTACGGGGATGAGGTGAACCCTGCGTCGCCTGACTTCAAGTGCTTGGCGGATGGCCAGGTGTGGACGAACGTCGCGGGCGAGCGCATCAAGTGCAACGGTCAGGTGCTTGGACTGCCTAGGAATGTCTGGTGTCCTGAGCGCTTCGCGTACAATCCTGTCGGCAACAAGTGCGAGTTCTCGGGCGCGGTGTGCGACGCGGGCCGCATCTATGATCCTCCTATCGCGTCCTGGGAGGCGCAGTGCAGCGTCCCGATCGGCCAGTACAAGTCCCGGGGTGTCTTCGATGAGTGCCTCACTCCCGCGGGTGTGCCTAAGGATGTCGCGTGCTGCATGGACTTCACCGTCTCGGACTACGCCGACGCGTTCCGCAAGTATGGATTCTTGTCGACAACGTCGGTGACGGTGATCTGATGGACGCCAAAAGGATCCTCTCGGACTGCGACCAGGACAAGGCCTTCTGGTTCCGCGACGGCACGGTCATCCGCAACATCTATGAGCTTGCCAATAGCATCGAGGCGATTGATGATTGGAACTTCCACTACCATGTCAATGAGGACCGGAACAAGAATGATTTCCAGAAGTGGATCAAGGATGTCTTGGCTGATGAGGACCTCGCGGACGCCTTGGTCGGCGTCAAGGAGCAGAAGGATTATGTGCGTGTCATCCGGGAGCATATCAGTAGGGTCGAGCGTATGTGTTCAGTATAGCGCCGACGATTTTATATATGCAGACTGATCTTCGTCGTCGGGGTGAGGGAGATGGCGGCATGGATTCCTATAAACTCGGTTTCATCGAGCGTCTTCTGAGCACAGGTTCGCTTCGTGTCGGCGGCGACTTCACCTTGAAGAGCAAGCGCATCTCGCCGTGGTTCGTCAATATCGGCGACTTCAATGACGGCGAATCGAGCCAGGCGCTCGGCGAGTTCTACTCGGACGCCCTTGCAGGATCAGGGATCGAGTTTGATATTCTCTACGGTATTCCTGAGAAGGGGAACGCCCTGGCGGTGAGTGCCGCGATCAGTCTTGCGGACAAGGGCAGGAATGTTCCTTGGTTCTTCACCCGTAAGGTGCCAAAGGAGTATGGAGAATCGAGTCACCTGTCCGCGGCAGAGATGCGCAAGGCACTCGTCGTCGGCAGGTCTCCGTCGGATGGGCAGGCTATCGCTCAGCTCGATGATGTGTTCACCGCAGGCAATGCGAAGTACGAGGCGCATGGGCTGTTGAAGTCCATGGGTGATTTCAGGCTCCCCGTCCTCGCGATCGCGGTGGATCGTCAGGAAGTCGGACTGGACAGTACGAACGCGATCGAGGAGTATGAGCGATCGACAGGCACGAAGGTCCTATCGATTATCTCAGCGACGGACGTGTATGACTATCTCAAGGAGCGCGTGCCCTTCACGACTCCCTCAGGCGAGATTACCTCGTCCCATCTGGAGAGGATGGCGGATTATCTGAGAGTGTATGGGACCCATGATGCGAAGCAGGGATTGAATCGTCTGGAACAGGACATTATCAAGCCGAACAGATCAATTATCCCTGCGTGTGATGTTGAGACCATTGAGCGGCTCTCTGCCCTAGTGCAGGCCACAGCGGATGTGGATGGAGTCGGCGCCTATAAGATCGGATTCGAGCTTGGTCTCACCTATGGGTTGGCGCGCGTCGTCGGCACCATTCGGGAACACACACAGAAACCGGTCATCTATGATCATCAGAAAGCCGGGACCGATATCCCTGACACCGGCAAGGCTTTCGCCAGGGTGTGCAAGCAGGCGGGAGTGGACGCGGTCATCTTGTTTCCTCAGGCTGGACCCGAGACTGAGCGTGCATGGATCTATCACGCGCTCGATCAGGGTCTCGGTGTCATCGTCGGCGGCAGGATGACCCATCCTGCGTATGCTGCCAGCGAAGGAGGGTTCGTGACGGACGAGGGCGCCTTGCAGATGTATCGCATCGCGGCGTCGGCAGGTATCAATGATTTTGTGGTTCCCGGCAACAAGCCCGAAGTGATCAAGCAGATCAGGCGTGTTGTCGAGGAGGAGGGGGCCGATCCAATCTTCTATGCGCCGGGGTTCGTTGCGCAGGGTGGCGCCTTGTCGCAGGCTGCCTTGGAGGCGGGGAATCGCTTTCATGGCATCGTCGGCAGAGGCATCTATCGGGCGGATGATATGAGGAAAGCGGCCTTAGAGCACACCGTGAATCTGCGCGCCTGAAGGTCAACCTTTTTAAACCCTTTCAGTCTCCCGAGCGCTAAAGATACGCTGGTTCCGGCTCGCGTATGCTGGATGTAAGGCATTCTTACGTCCGGGAGGACGACTATGGCACGTATGTATTCGCGTAAGAGAGGGAAGTCTGGTAGCACCAAGCCTGTCAAGCAGGTCAAGCCCTCGTGGCTCAAGTATTCCGCAAAGGAGGTCGAGCATCTCATCCTTAAGTATCATAAGGAGGGCAAGACGCAGTCGCAGATCGGCATCTTCCTCCGTGACGAGTACGGTATCCCTGATGCGAAGGTCATCATGGGAAAGACGATCGGCAAGCTTCTTGCGGAGCGCAATGCCGCCCCGCAGATCCCTGAGGACATCGCCGCCCTGATGCGGCGCTCCTTGGTCATCCGCAAGCACTTGGAGACGAACAAGTATGATCAGCCCGCTCGTCGTGGATTGACGCTCACGGACGCCAAGATCAATCGTCTGGCCAAGTACTACAAGGAGAAGGGAGTGCTCGCTGCCGATTGGAAGTACGATCCGCAGACGGCCAAGCTCCTGTTGAACTAGGCCTGGATGCCTGCAGAGGGTTAAGTCGCACGGGTTGAGTGAGGAAGAGCACTGCCTTGGAGTGTTGTCCCGAGCATGCCATTTCGGAACGAAATCAACGGCATGCGAGGCTCTTCCCTGCGACCGGAGGGAGCAGTACGTCTCCGTAGTGCTCTTCCACTCGATCAGCTCAATAGATGTGACTTAACCGTGTTGACTTGCTTGTGGTGTTGGTGGTTGTTGAAGGGCCTGCTACTGCTACGTATGCGAGCGCAAGATGATGGGTGATGGGACTGGTTCCTGCGCGCTTTGCCGCCGCAATACATTTTTATAATTGCCGTCGTTCTGCCTTTCCATGCCGAAGAAGCAGAACATGATGATTGCGGGTCAGGCGGTCGTCGAGGGTGTCATGATGCGTTCCAAGCGCTTCGTCTCCGTCGCGGTGAGGCGTCCGGACGGCAAGATTTCGGTGCGCAGGCAGCCGTTCGTGTCGGTTATGGACAGGCATCGGTTCTTGGCCTTG
>JBDRLR010000150.1:0-2647 GCA_043812855.1 Nanobdellota archaeon
TTGTTCTACGAGCCCATTCCTTCGGCCATCCGCACCGTGCAGCGCAGGGGTCGAACGGGCAGGCACGCTGAGGGGAAGGTCATGGTGCTCATCGCCAAGGGCACCAGGGATGAGGCGTTCAAGTGGTCTGCGCATCACAAGGAGAAGAGGATGTACTCCGCGCTAAGGGCTATTCAGAAGTCCATGGTGCCTCAGTCCAAGACGCAGCAGGTCGCATCGTGGTTCGGGGATGCTGCGCAGGGCGTGAAGGCTCAGCCTGCCCAGCAGGCGGTGACTCTCCCTGTTGCTGCGTCGGAGCGGACGCAGAAGGTTCCTGCGGATATCATTGTGGATTATCGGGAGAAGAGTTCGGCATTGACTGCCCATCTCATCGACTGTGGATGCAGGATAGGGCTTGCTCAGCTGTCGGTGGGTGATTATCTCGTTTCAGATAAGGTGTGCATCGAGTACAAGACTGCAAAGGATTTCGTGGATTCCATGCTCGATGGTCGATTGCTTAGTCAGCTCAAGGAGCTGCGCAGGTATCCTCAGGCGCTGCTCCTGATCGAGGGTGAGGGGAGCCTGTACGAGCAGCGCAATGTGCATCCTAACGCGGTGAGGGGCATGCTCTCGACGATTGCGGTGACGTATCAGATTCCTGTGCTCTACGCGGCGAATCCCAAGGAGAGTGCCGAGATGATTCTTGCCGTGCTTCGCAGGCAGGGTTCTCGGTCGGATTTCCAGTATCATCAGGCGAAGCCGCAGTCTTCTGGTCAGCAGCAGGAGTTTTTGGTGAGCGCTTTGCCTGGTGTCGGTTCGTCTATTGCGCGCGGTCTTCTTGATGCGTTTGGTTCCATCGAGTCGATCATGGCCGCGTCAGTTCAGGATCTTCAGGCCATAGACAAGGTAGGTCCACGCAAGGCGCAGATGATCTATGATTTGGTGCGTCGCAAGTATGTTCCTAAGGATTCGAGGGGGGGGTCTGGTGGCGGTTGATTTCGGCGCTTCTCTTGCGTATTACAAGCGTTCTGACGTTCGCGACGTCATCGTGCGGTATGCTCAGCGAAAAGAGATAGGGATACTGTTCGATTTCGGGTTCGGGAAGAGGCCCGACTCCTTTGTGTATGTTGACGACGTCCTGGAGGCGGCGAAGAACAAGGCGACGAGCTTTCATTGCTCTGAGGAGTTGTGGTCCAATCCATTGCAGCTCTCCTCGACGCTCAAGCGATCGGAGCTGGACGATCTTCGCACAGGATGGGATTTGGTGCTCGACATAGATTGTCACGTCTTCGAGTATTCTAAGATAGCTGCGTACTACACCATTCGTGCGCTGCAGGAGTCTGGCATCGATGCGGTGACATGCAAGTTCTCAGGCAACAAAGGTTTCCATATCGCCGTGCCGTTCGAGGCGTTTCCTGATCGTATAGGTGACCGGCTGGTGCGCCACCTTTTTCCGGAGGCTCCGCGCAGGATCGCGGCGTACGTCAAGTCTCTCATCATGCCTTCAGTGGGGGACGCCATCGTCTCATTCGAGAAGGGCGATGTGGATGCGGTGTGCAAGAAGACCGCCCTTTCGTTCTCTCAGATAACCAAAGAAGTGAAGGATGACACGGGCAGGATGGTGCGGCGCCTGGACGTCGATCCGTTCCTTGTCATCGACACAGTGTTGATCGCCTCTCGTCATTTGTACCGTATGCCCTTCTCTCTGCACGAGAAGTCTGGTTTGGTGAGCGTCCCTGTCGCGGTGGGTGATGTATTGACGTTCACCAAGCAGAGTGCCTTGCCGTCCAATATTCGATTCGATATCCCTTTCCTTGATCGTCAGGTTGTCGTTGGTCAGGCGGCAAGATTGGTGACTCAGGCATATGATGATGCGGGTCTGCAGGAGGCGCATGAGAATCGGGGGGCTCCACGTGTCTTTGAGGTTCCTGAGTCTGCCATTCCGTCTGCCGCCTTCCCTCCGTGCATGCACAACATGTTCAAGGGGATGCAGGATGGAAAGAAGCGCTCATTGTTCGCATTGGTGAATTTTCTGTATGCTGCAGGGTGGTCTGCGCCGCAGGTGGAGGATATTGTCAGGCAATGGAATGAGAAGAATGCGGAGCCGTTGCGTGAGACATATTGGCGCACGCAGCTCAGTTATGCTGCGAGGCAGAAGGAGCGCAATCCTCCCCCCAACTGCACCACGCCAGGGTACTATAAGGATTGTGGGATATGTGCGCCTGATTCGCTCTGCGCCAAGATCCGTAATCCTTTGCAGTATGCCAAGCGTCGTGCCAAGCTTCTCAATCAGGTCAAGCCGAAGGCAAGGAAGAAATCAGCAGATTTAAAAAAAGATTCTGCTAAGGGAGCCTGATGCGCTTCGCCGTTTTGTGCTTGTTGGTTGTCTTGTCTCTGTTGGTGGTCTCGTGTGGCCGGTTCAATGGGGGTTCGGGCCCTGTTTTTCAGTGTCCGGATGGCTCGTTTGTCCAGGATATAGGGTCATGTCCTGGATTCGAGCCCGCACCCAGTGAGCCAGATATTCAGTCTTCAGAGAATGTTTCGCTTCCTGTTCAGCCTCCTCCTCGGTCGCCTCCGCGCAATGTCACATCGCCACGGCAGAACGATTCTATGCCTCTGGTAGTGCGTGACGCCTCGTACATCAACCTTAATGGGTGGTCTTTGGACG
>JBDRLR010000151.1:0-9379 GCA_043812855.1 Nanobdellota archaeon
CTCTGCATCTCCATGAGCGCGTTGTCCTTGACTTCGACTTCCATGTCCTTTATCGCATACCTGCCTTCATGCAGCTTCGCGATGACCTGCTTGTCCACGCTGTCGAAAGAACGCATCATGAATCTGAGCAGATCCACCGTCTTTCTACCCATCTCGACGACGTTCTGGGGAGCGGTGGCCCTTTTGGCGTGATCGGCGACATGCACCGCCAAGTCACCGATCTCCTCCAACTGAGAGATGATGATCTGATACGGAATCATGTGCGCAGGCTGCGGCGTCGTCGCCAAATGACGCAAGCACAAATCAGTGAGCTTGTTGATGCTCTGATCAAGATAGGTGCCCGACGCCTGGATCTTCCCAGGCTCACCCGCAAGCCCATCAGTGAGAGACTCACAGATCGTGATGACGCTTGAGAACAGCCTGCGGAAGAGCGTCATGAACTCATCATCCTTGAGCTGGGTCAACTCACGGATGACGATCCGTTTGTCGTCATGGCGGATGATCTCGAAGCCAGGCATCCTGGTCGCGAATACCTCAGCCACCTGCAGCGGCGAGCGCTCCGTCTTCCACTCCTTTCCCTGCGACGCGAGAAGCGTGATCTGCGTGGCACCCGCGCGATACGCAGCCCACGCACAGCGGGCCATGGCGCCAAGAGGAAGACCGTTGCAATCAATGGTCGAGAGGCGCTCGCCCCGCGTCGCGCGGTCCACGAGCGAATAGGTGATATGATCCGAGTCCAGGCGCACCTCAAGCTGGTCGCCCTTCTTGAGATTCTGCCGCTTGATCCACTCATGCGGAATGCTTACGACATGGGTCGTGCCTCCAAGCTCGAGAATCTTCCGTTTCATATGGGGACACTGCTGCGCAAATATATAAAGCTTGCTAAAACATATATATATCATTCCATATATGTGTTATTGGGAAAAAACATATATCTCTAGTTGCCTCACTCCACTGTAAGAATTCCGGAGGCACCAACCATGAACACCAAAGAAAGAATCTTCCTGCACTACCTGCGACTGAACGCACGGGCACCCCTGACTGAGATCAGCAAACGGACCAGCATCCCAGTCAGCACACTGTTCGACCGGCTCAAGACCCTGCAGGAACACCTCATCCTCAAACACACGACCCTGCTCGATTTCGAGAAGCTCGGGTATCCCTGCCGCGCAGCCATCATGCTCAGCGTGCCACTTGGCCACCGCGAAGACCTGAGGCACTACCTGGAGACGCACGAGCACGTCAACTCGATCTTCCGCATCAACAACGGATACGACTACTTCGTCGACTGCATCTTCACCGACATGCAACGCGCAGAACAATTCATCGAAGACCTCGAGGCACGGTTCCAGATCACGGACAAGAAGACCCACTACATCGTGCAAGTCATCAAGAACGAAGAGTTCCTGTGCAATCCGCTCAGCAACCCCCAAACGCCGACGCGAAGCCTGCTCGACATCAAAGCGTCTTTGTGAGGCGCTCCACAGAGGCATCATCGCCAAGGAAACGCTCACGCACGAGCTCCTCGATGATGTAGAAGACCTGCTTCGACCTGATGCGGTACCCATCCTCAAGGCGCTCAACGAAGTCCTCAAGCTCCTTGATATTGCGGAACACACCCTCCATCATCAAGTCATACCCTGAATTGACCTTGAAGAGCGAATTGACATGGAAATCCTGCAGCAAGAACGCGGAGAGGCCATCCTTGTCCTCCTTTCTCACTCTGAGGAAGATCGTCGCGAGCGTCGTGAAACCAAGAGCGGAGAAATCAAGGATGCAAGTGTGCCTTCGGATCACGCGCTGCGACTTGAGACGATCATGCACCGTCGAAATCGGCACCTTCGTGATCGCGCTCAAGTCCGTGAGCGTGGCGCGCGCATTGCGCCGGAGATTCGAGAGAAGCAACAAATCCTTATGACGAAACCCATCCCTATACATCATGACTACATCCTCCGATGCAGATATCCAGGACACCTTGTTTAATAACGATTTTCCAAGCCAAAACGGATAAACCACGCCGGAACTGCAGAAGTTCCGAATATTCCACCTCTCCACGCGCACCCTGCGCAAGATGTTTAAATCCCAATCAGGTCCCGACACCATGGTCAACGTCATCTGCGCACCCGGCCGCAACGACCCCAACGTGCGACCCATCGCCGACCTTCTCGTCGTCCGTGGCGTGAATGAATCACGATTCCTCGTGGAACCCACATTCATCGACTGGGGGCCACGAGCGCTCAGCCGAACACCCACGCAGACACCGAGCCTCGCCATCAGCGCAGATGCCTCATGGAGCGCGCAGATCCTGCGACGCATCGCGCAGACCGCGCCAGGCGCAGGCATCATGATCTTCGACGCAGACGTCGACGGACCGCTACGCTTGCTTGAGCCACTAGTCACTGAAGGCGTCGTCGACGCTGACAGAGTCATCATCGTGGGCTGCAGAGGCATGAGCGCACAAAGCAGCACCTACATCACGGCGCACCCCATCCGCGTCTTCTCAAGCAAAGAGATCTCATTCGACGGCATCGCGGCAGTAAGCGACGCCATCATGAGCGTGTCGCGCATGTGGCCTGCGCTGCACATCTCATTTAGCCTGCGGGCGCTCGACCCCGCGTTCGCGCCAGGAGTCAGGCAGCCCCTGCCTGGAGGATTGACAACACGGGAAGCGACGTACTTCGCGCAGCGCCTGCGCAACCTGCGCAACGTCGCCGTGACCGAAATCTCAGGGTTAGAATCAGGGCGGGACCGCGAATCCACGACCGCGGCCGCCGCAGCATGGATCCTCGGCGAAATCGCCCGATAATCCTTACCAAGAAGTAATGATTTCTCCTTGCGACGTTTAAAAGCCCAGTCCAGCAACGACAGAAGCTTTTTATAGCCAAATCGATTACGTCGCAATGGGGGTAGAACGGCAGGCTCACTGCCAGGATTCACAGCGATAGCGGACAATGGACGATCCAGAAGCAATTCCACCAACAAACCTCAAAGACAACGTCATCTTCATAGGGAACAAGCCCTTCATGAACTACGTCACGGGCGTCGTCATCCAATTCACAACCAAGATGGCGGACGAAGTCATCATCAAAGCACGAGGCAAGTTCATCTCACGCGCCGTGGACGTCTGCGAAGTGGCGCGCAAACGATTCCTATTGGGGCAGATCCACCTCAAAGACATCACCGTCAACTCCGAGGAATTCCGAAACAGTGAAGGGCGGGATGTGCGCGTCTCTACTATTGACATTACGCTTGCGAAGTGATTCGTCGAATCAGCACCGCCATCTCACACCGATACCTGCCGAGGATCAGGCCTGAGCAGATTCCTGAAACCAGGAGTCCACTCATCAGTTATCATCAGCACGCTGTCGACAGTCCTGACCACATAGGGAAACTGCCTCTTCAACTCCTCGAGCAAGCGATAATACTCCTGATAGCTGCCCACGACGAACTCAGGCTCCAGCTGCCAGATGTTACGGATGAAATAATGGATGTTGGGAAGCCTTGAGCAATGCTCAAGAAGACGACGTTCATCATCCTTGCTATACCTGTCTATCTTGATGATCGCCTTGTACAGCTCAAGACCCAACCTGTTCAAGTCGACACCGATCCGATACTGGATGATGACGCCAAGCCTCTCCAACCTACGCAGCTTCCCCGACACCACCGAAGATGTGGAACCGACCTTCTTTGCGAGCGCATCGACAGGGATCCTGGCATCATTGACGATCAACGCCAGGATCGCGTAATCCAACTCGTCCAGATCATTGTCCACGATGGCGCCAGCGAACTGGGTCGGAGGGACGATCTCATCGGTGAAATACATCTTGGAATACTGCTTGACATCCACCAAGATGTCGCCCGCCTCATCCAGGATGATCTTGTTGAATTCGCTGATCATGTCATTCTTGAGCTCAAAGAAATCATAGTCCCCCTTGGAGAAGACGCCGAAGATCAGGTCCCACGAACCCGTGCATTCACCCATCCAATACACGATGCCGCTATTCTTGAGCCAAGAGAAGAGACGCTGCTTCTCCTCAGGGATGTTGCGCAGCTTCAGATAGATCTTGTAGATCTTGTACCCCATCTTGTGCGGATTGAACGCGGCATTGAAACTGGTTATGACGCCATCCTTGCGCATACGATTGATACGATAATCGACCGCCTGACGAGACTTATTGACCTTCCTTGCCAGGACTGTGGATGGAATCCTGCAGTTCCGGTCCAACTCAGCCAATATCCTACGATCAGCCCTATCAAGCCTTAAACCCACATTCTCAAACATTATTAGGCATATATTAGTTTCTATTTAAAAAACTATCTTCTTTTCGCTCATTTTTTGGCAGATAGTTTATTATATCTGTTACCACTTAATAGTAATTAAGGTGATTCGGATGGAAACAGAAAAACTCGAACGGCTCATCAGAGAATACGACGCACTCGTACCCCCAACATACCATGCAAACCAATTCCCGCGCGGATTCGAACTGCGACCCGCCGACTGGGCACTCACCCCTGACGTGATAGACCGAAAGCCCGTGATCGCCACCATCGACGGCGAGCAAAGAGTCATCAGACCCATTTCGGAACTGGACCTCGAATTCCTCTCGAACCACGTCATCGAGCTCGCACAAAAAGGGATGATTGATCTGCAGACGAACTACCAATGCGGACTCAACTGCGCCGGATGCTTCTCCCAAGAAGGAATCTACTCCGACGTGAACAATCTGATGCGCTGGCAGGACATCCTTGACGTCGTACGAGACGCTCAACAGATCGGACTTGCAGGAGTCAAATTCCTTGGTCCCGGAGAACTCTTGCAGAACCCCGACCTGTTCGACATCCTGGACGCCCTGGAAGAGATACACATGCCCATCAGCATCTTCACGAAAGGAGTCGAGCTTGGAGATGACGACGCCGCAACCATGATCTTCGGCAACCAAGGCATACGAAGCGCAAAGGATCTCGTGCAACGCGTATACGAATACGACTGCGTCAGGATCCTGCTCGGATTCAACTCATTCGACCCCGAACGACAAGACCGCATGGTCGGATCCTACAACGCCACCGCCAACTACGAAGTGGTCGACGGAGTCTTCACGCGACGGGGCGTGATGCACTACACCGCAAAGAGGAACCAAGCGCTCATCAACCTCACCAGGGCAGGATTCAACGACCCCGCGCGAGGACAACACCTGTCGCTCATCGCCGCGCCGGTCGGACTCGACCAAGGAGCCGAGGTCGCCGCGATGTACCGGTGGGCCGCCGAAAGAAACATGCCCCTGGTCATCGCACCGACGATGGAATCAGGTCCACGAGCGCTAAGCCTCCTGCGATACAACAGCAAACTGGATCCAGGGCATGAACTCCTGATAGACCTGATGGTCGGCGTCTATTCCACCGCTGTGGAGAACGGCATACTGTCCATGGAACAGATCCGCCACGAAGGCATCAGCGCGTACCCAGGATCATCACCATGCAACCAGGTCGCCAACGGATTGTATCTGCGGCTCAACGGACGCATCCAGATATGCCCGGGAAGATCCGACGAGAAAGTCATATTCGGAAACGTGCACCACACGAACATCGCAAAACTCTGGGTGAAAAGCGCCAACTACGGGCGCGGAGCCACATCCAACAACTGGTGCCCCGCCAAAGAGAATGGGATGCCTCAAGCGATCCAAGAAATCGTGATGGAAAGACTGGAAGAGAAGTACGGAGGCGAGACGTATTCGCGAAACTGAGCCCGGAAGCACGGAAAACGCAGGCGTCTTCCCACCTCGTGCTCATTCTCCGAATGAGCCCGGAGGCATGGAGACTGAAGTCTCCTGCCTCCAATCCCACGCTTCGCATGAGCCCGGAGGGATTTGAACCCCCATCAACCGGTCCGAAGCCGATCGCACTATCCAGGTTATGCTACGAGCCCTTGCCACGCTGAACACCGAATCGGTTTAAATAGGTTGTCACCAGACTCGAAAGACAGTCGCCGACCCGCATGGCGCTGACCTCTCGCCGACGAACTACCACCGTCCAAGGGGCTGCGACCCGAAGGGTGCAACCCCTGCAACGCCCCCACCCCAACTATACCCTCGGCTCACCCTAAGGCCGGCGTCATCAACGCCGCAATCAATATAAACAGATACGCTCAGAGACGATGGATGGCACAAGGCATCATACGACGCGCACGGACCGCACTCCTGTCTCCACGCAAAGCCATCGAGGCCACCACATACGAGACCCTGACCATCCACGACGCCGTCACGTACCTTGCGATCCTCGCGGGCTTCCGCGCACTCAGCGGCCTGATCGGCTACGGCCTCTTCGGCGAAACCCCATTCCACCTCGCATTCATCTCAGAACTCGTCGGCATCATCCTCATCCTCGGCGCGGCCCTTGGCCTCGCATTCATCCTGCGACACCTCTCCGGACACAACCACACCACATCACAAGACATGAGGGGACTGAAACTCTCCCTGCTCGCGTTCACACCGTTTCTCGTGGCAGGGTTGCTGCGGGCGATCCCATTCGTGTACTTCCTGCAATTCGCCGCGCTGATTCTGAGCGGCTACATCCTGATGAGAGGCATGGGCACCATAGTCACCGTCAAAGAACATGAACGGAAGCGAAGCGGAATCCTCGCCATCGTCGCCATGATCATCCTCGTCGCAATCATCAGCGCCATCCAGATCACCATCCGATCCGGAACCGCCATCGGCTCACTCTAGGAATTCCACCTTGCCGTCGAGATAGACTCCCTTCTCGAGGCGCACCGGCCGCCAATGATCAATGACGAGGTCCGCCTGCAGCCACTGCGCAAGCTGCTCAGGATTGCCGATCGTCGCGCTCAGGCAGATCATCTGCATCTTTGGGAGCAGACGCCGCAGCAATGTGATGAGGACCTCAAGGGTCGGACCCCTGGAGACGTCATTGAGCAGATGGATCTCATCGATGATCACGACACGCACGGAAGGAAGCCACGGCGTGCGATGACGGATGAGAGAATCGAACTTCTCCGACGTCGTGATGATCAGATCGAAGCGCTCAAGATACGCGTCTCTTCCATCGATGTCGCCGGAACTGAGGACGATCTTGAGAGACGGATAGTCTTTCTGGAACGTCTTGAACTTCTCGCTGGCCAAGGCACGCAAAGGAACGACATAGACCGCCTTGCCACGATCATGGAAGATGGCGTTGAGGGCCGCCAGCTCGGCCACCAGCGTCTTTCCCGAAGCCGTCGGCGTGCACACCAAGAGGTTGCGGTCCTCGAAGAGACCCGCGTCGATGGACTTGGTCTGACAGGGACGAAGCGTCGTGAACCCACGGGAGGTGAGCACCTCAAGGATACGAGGAGGAATCTTCGGAGCGTACTTTGAAATATCCATGAATGCACAATTCACCCACGATTTATAACGATTGCGCGACTATGTCCACAGTCAAGGAAGAGATCATGCTTTCCTGACGCTGCCTGCTCTCGCGATACCATCGACGTGGCTAGGGCGACATCTCCCCGTAGGGGGCTTCCCCCGACGCTCATGACTTCTCTTGATAGATAACGACTCGCCTTAAGCAGACAGCGCCACGCACTTGACTTGACTGACCCCTGCGAGTCACATATGCCGATAGCACCACGCAAGACGCTTGACGAGAACCAATGCGATGACCGCCACCAGATACGAAAGGATCGCCTGCACCGCAGGCGCCCGCATCCACTGCGCCTGAACACCCAAGACGAGAAAGTATATAGCGACGACTCCAAAGACGACCATCATGACGCCACAACCGCCGCTGCCATGCACGTAGCAGCAGCCGGCAAGATCGTCACGCCTCACATCTCCTCCACACACGCGATGCCGAGCAGACCAAGGGCGCTCTGCAGCACCGCGGCGACCGCATCGATGAGCGACAGCCTCGCCTGCTGCAAGGCGGCGTCATCCTGGATCACCGGCGTCGCATGATAATACTCATTGAAGGCCTGCGCAAGCTCCAGCGCGAACCTCGCGACCGTCGAAGCTCGAAGATTCCTTGCGGCATCACGGACAACCTCAGGATACCTGGCAAGCATCATCACCAGGACCCGCTCCTGATCAGAGGAGAGCAATGAGTAATCCACCGCCTGCGAAGTCCTGGTCGCCTTGCGCTGGATGGACCTGATCCTCGCATAGGCATACTGAATATAGGGCCCAGTCTCACCCTCGAAGGAGAGGCTCTCCTTCGGATCATAGGTGAAACTCTTGACTGGATCATATTTGAGGATGTAGAAGAAGATCGCGCCTTTGCCAATAGTATCCGCACGTGCCTTGATCTCCTCCTTCGCGAGCGCGTGCCTCTTCTCCACCTCCTGCTCAGAGAGGAGAACCACCTCGTCGAGGAAATCATCAGCGTCGACGACCGTCCCTTCCCTTGACTTCATCCTCCCCGAAGGCAGGTCGATAAGCCCATAGCTGAGATGGAAGCAACCCCGCACCTTGGCGAAACCGAGCATGTCCAATATCCTGAACAGCTGCTGGAAATGCAGATCCTGCTCGCTGCCCACCACATAGATCGACCAATCATACTCGAAATCATCATGCTTGAGCTTGGCGAGATAGATGTCCTGCGTCATGTACACACTCGTGCCGTCCGAGCGGAGAAGGATCTTGTCTGGAAGACCAGGCGCAAGGACAGCCTCGACCGCACCATCCGGTGTCCTGCGGAACGTGCCCTTCTCCAGGGCATCAAGGATGATCTGCTTGCCCTCCGTCCAGAACCGCGACTCGTAGTACTGCCTATCAAAGGATATGCCAAAACGCTCATATGTCTTCTGGAATCCGTCCAAAGCCCACGTGTTCATCCTGCGCCACAATGAAAGGACTTCCTCATCCCCAGCCTCCCACTTGCGGAGCATCTCACGGGCCTCCTCCTCGAGCGTCGGATCCGACTTAGACTCCTGCGCGAAGCGCACATAGAAGTCACCGACGAAGTGATCCGACTTCTTATCAGGCATGGCCTGCTTGCCCCACTTCTGATATGCAACCATGCTCTTGCAGATGTGGATACCACGATCATTGTTGAGATTGACCCGCTTGACCGTCCAGCCCGCAGCCTCAAGTATCCTTGCCGTCGACTGGCCAAGAAGCATGTTACGCACATGACCCAGATGCAAGGGCTTGTTCGTGTTGGGTGCAGGAAACTCGATGACGGCGACTTTCCCAGTCTGATCATGGCGACCGTACAGACTCCCCTTCTCCTCGACCTCTTTTAGCGTCTGCTCCGCGAAAGCCTTGCGATCCACCACAAAGTTCACATACGGCCCGTCCGCGACGACACGATCGAATCCTGAGCGATCGATCGCCTTCTCGATGTCCTTGGCGATGGCCTGCGGGGCCTTGCGCATGTTCTTGGC
>JBDRLR010000152.1:0-3795 GCA_043812855.1 Nanobdellota archaeon
GCCGCGATGCGCGTGCTCGAGGGCCGGGGATCCCAGCCGATGACGACGCTTGCGCCCCTGCCAAGGAACCTGGCGAAGACGGTCGCGTACCTTGCCGCCGCGTCGAAGAGGTCCTGGTCCGCCATGCCCCTGATGCCGGAATAACTCTCGATCAATGCGCATCCCTCTTGGAGACGTCAACGCCAAGATCGGACAACATCGCAAAGACCTCCTTGAGGATCGAGTCGAGAGCAGACTTGGTGTCGCCCTCCGCGAGCACCTTGACCATCTGAGTCGTGTTGGACGCGCGCACCAATGCCCAACCCTCCTTGAAGGTGATCCTCGCGCCATCGATATCCAGGACCTCAAGCCCTTGATCCTTGGCGCGTTTCGTCAACTTCTTCACCACATCGAACTTGACGCGGTCCGCGACCATGACTCCGATGTCCTCCGACTTGTGCGAGGTCGGCAAACTGTCGACGAGACCGCAGAAATCGGTGCTGGCGACGATCTCCGCAAGCTTAAGGGCGATGAACATGCCATCATCATACTGATAATGGTTCATCGGATAGAAGATGTGGCCCGTGAGCTCACCGCCGAACACCGCGCGGCTCCTATCCATACCATCACGCACGAAGGCGCGGCCCGCAGGAACCATGATCGGGACCCCTCCATGGCTCTTGATGTCCTGGATGAGGGTCCTTGACGCACGCACCTCGATGACGACGTTGCCCTTCCTGCTCGCGAGAGCCTGCCTTGCAAGAAGCATGAGGATGTGGTCCGCACTGACGACCCTTCCCCTTGCGTCCACGATACCCACACGGTCACCATCACCATCGAAGGCAAGACCGACGTCTGCCCCGGTCTTGACGACCTCCTTTTGGAGGGCCTTAAGCGTGGCGATCTTGCTCGGATCAGGGATATGATTCGGGAAGGTGTCATCCGGCTCGGCAAAGATAGTCTTCACCTTGCAGCCCTTGGACCTGAAGATGCGCTCAGGGATGAGGCCGCAGGTGCCATTGCCATTGTCGATCACGATGCTGAGCGGACGCTTGAGCATCAGGCGAGCAGAAAGATAATCGATGTAGTCCTGCGTGCAGTCGAGGGCAGTCACCTGAGGAGCGGTCGTCTTGGGCAGGTCGCGCTGCGCGACGACGCGGTCCCGGATATCATAGATGCCGTTCTCCGCATAGATACACTCCGCGTTGCCCTTCTGCAGCTTGATACCATTGTACTGCGGAGGATTATGGCTGCCCGTGATCTGGATCCCGCCGTCAAGATTGTAATGACAGACCGAGAAATAGCTCATCGGCGTCGGGACACAGCCGATGTCCACGACAATCTTACCTGCGTCAGCGAGGCCCTGAATGATGCCTTTCTTGATTGTGGGACCTGACTTTCGGATGTCGTACCCCACCGATATCCTCTTCGCGTCCTTGAGGAACCTGCCATACTCAAGACCGATGAGATAGCCCGTGCGCTCATTGAGCTCCTGCGGCGCGAGGCCACGGATGTCGTACGCACGGAAGATGTCTGGGTTGATGGGTATCTTGTTCGTCATGCTTGGGGACGAGCGGCCATGATTAATAAAGATTTGGGCGGTCGCTGCCCAGCTCGCGTCATCAGTTGTTGCTGAAGGTCGACATCCCCCGTAGGTGGCATCCCCCCTGTCGACGCCAGCATAAGACTGATGACGCTCGCCCTTAAGGGCAGCAACCATCCTGGCCTACACACCCGAAACAGACACAAAATTTATAAAGAACGCTTGGGCAGAATGGCTACGAGGTGGGACACATCAGACGAAGCGGACAGTCCTGGTCATTGGACCTTATCATAGCGGTGGTGATATTCATCCTCATCGTCACGATATTCTACACGCTCCTCATCTCAGAACCACGAAGCGAGGTCGACACACTCAAGAGCGGCGGTCGACACGTCCTCGACAAGCTCGACGTGGAGACGAACACAGGACCCTGCGCATTCGTCAAGGACGGAGTCATCGACCGAGCCAAGGCAAAGAGCTGCTACGAGACCCAGGAACCTGATGGGTGGGCGCAAGCGAACAACGTCGACTCCAAGTACTGCATCTTCATCCTTGACCAGAACAACCACATTATCTCGATCGAGAACAGGACCGGATTCGGCAACTCCGAACTCAACGTCTCAGACACCCCCTGCGGCACCAATTTCGCCGGGTGAACCGTGCAGGCGACCATATTCATCCTGACCATCGCGATATCCAGCCTCGGCCTTGCCGTGGGCGCCTTCATCGCCAGGGCCACCCGACGAGAGATCGAAGCGAGCGGACGCATCTTCGATGTGGCACGCGCCGGCCTGCTCGTGGCCGCGGCCTGCTTCGTCGGCATCCTGTACCCCTGGTACCTCTTGATCGGAGTGCTGGCCACGACCATACTCGTCCTGTGGGCAAGCAGGCACGTGTACGAGATGGAATACGCCCTCCTCGGAGTCCTCTTGTTCGTGTCCGCGCGGCAGGGAGAAGAAACGCTTGCGATCATGGCGACACTCGCCTTCCTCTACTGCACCTTGGCAGCCGCGCGGGCCCACGCATGGGACCGCACCGCGGTGATTACGCTCATGCGCCACGCAGCGCAGATGCCCTTTGTGGCCATCATCTTCTTCCTCCTCAGAGGGCTCGCGTGAAATTCGTGACGACCGGCGACCACTCAGTCACCCTATATAATGAGGACGTCGGCGACCACTACCACTCGACCAGCGGCGCAATCGAAGAATCATTCCAAAAATTTGCCATCCCCGCCCTGGAGGGCAAACACGGACAGAAATCAGTATGGATACTGGACATCTGCTTCGGCCTGGGATACAACTCGCTTGCCGCCATGCACTACCTGCATCAGAACAACCCGAACATCGACATCTGGATCGTAGGCCTTGAGCGCGACCGGGCGGTCCTCTCCGCAAGCCTCACCGTGCCCATGGTCCCGCTGCTGCGCGAGGAATACGCGCTGGTACAAGAGGCCGCCAGGAAGGCATCACGACGAAAGCGCGCCGTCGTCGAAGACGAACACGTCTGCATCAAGCTGCTGGTCGGGGACGCACGAGAAAGCATCCACGGACTGACCCGGTCGTTCGACGTCGTCTTCCTCGACCCCTTCGCGCCACAGAAGGACCCCTTGCTCTGGCAAGAAGCGTTCATGCACGACATCTATACTGTGATGAAACCAGGGGCGGTGCTCACCACCTACTCCTGCGCGGGAATGGTACGGCGGAACCTGACCGCGGCCGGATTCACCGTGTCCGACGGTCCCCGGGTGGGGCGCAGGGCGCCCAGCACCATCGCGGTGAAGCCCGCTTCCAGGCGTGGGAAAGCTTAAAAATAGGGGTCGCACCCTAGGCCACAGGCCCCTATAGTCTAGCCTGGATAGGATACGAGCTTGCGGAGCTTGCGGCCTGGGTTCGAATCCCAGTAGGGGCATATGAGGTGGGACGATGCGTGACTTCCTGCGCCGCATCTTCGCAGGGCCAAAGCAGCCCGCAGCGGAGACGGTCAACGAGGAAGACCTGGAAAGCTGGATCACGTCACGATCCGAGACCATGCTGACGGCGGAGCGAGAGCAATTCTACCAATCAGCCGAAGCTTTGCTGACCGCACTCTCCAAACAAGCAGACGAACTGGAAGGCGCACGCATCAACGCGAAAGTCCAGGTGCAGAACAAGGTCAAGAACATCGTGGTCGGCCACCGCGCCAACTACGTGCGGGAACTGCGACGATTCATCGAAGCGAACCGATTCTACAAGGGCGACATCCACAGCTTCCTTGTCGACCTTCAGAGCCTCCGA
>JBDRLR010000153.1:0-7790 GCA_043812855.1 Nanobdellota archaeon
GACATCATCGAGGTCAAGTCAATCATTAGTGACCTCGGCGAGGCCATCCGTCAGCTCAAGAAGGCAAAGAACTTCTTTCGTTTCCGCCATGTCGACACGGACGACAACAAGCGGTTCCGCTTCGACGTCCCAAGGCCCGTCCTTGCCTTCCCCAACACGGAGGAGAACGCCAACATCGTCGTGCATAATTTCAGTGTCCTCAAGCATGCGGACAAGTCCTTGGAGTTCTTGGTCGTAGGAAAAGAGAAGGACGTCTTCGTCGTCAGAAGATTCCGCCCAGAGCATGCCGTCGCCGAGGAATTCATGCAATTCTCCCACAGAGGCAGGATAGACTCCCATCACGACGTAGTGGAGTAAGTGCTTCTCTTTATCCGCGGTGCAGCTGCGCGTACGTCGCGCGTGAGGCCTGGTCAGGGATGCGGTCGCGTCGGGAATCCACGTCGCTCAGGTAGGCCATCAAGGCGGTGTGCACCTCTGGTTGATTGTTCTGCGCCATGATGATTGCGTTGTTCAGATGGAACGTGGCGTGCGTGGCAAGCGATCGGTACAGTGCGATGCCTGCTTTCATCAGGTGGCCTTGGATGATGCTTGCCACCACGGACGGGCCGTCCAGCCGCACCGCGGATCCCATCTCTGCTCGTGTCTGCCGGTATGCATGCAGCATCAGGCCCCGGTGTCCTTGCAGGTCGGGGATCTGCTCGTCGCTCAGGAGCCATCCCAGGTCGTACGACGCCGGGCCGATCTTGCTGTCGGTGTCAAGGAGCGTCCCGTCTGCGAGAATGTTGGCTGCGTGCGGGTCGCCGTGCAGGAAGCAGGGCGTGCTGTCGTCGTCGAAGGTGCGGTGCGACAGGGCGAGGTAGAGTGCTTCCGCCTCCTGGTTCATGCCGAGGCGGTCGAAGAGCCGCCGTGACAGGTGGCGTCCGCCGTTGATGGTGATCGGGTAGGCGGCAAGCTCGATGCGTGTTCCGTTGTGGGTGTACGTCGCGTGCTCGTCGTCTTTGCGCACGCCGTCCATGCCAATGACGTGCATCTTGGCGAGGCTGCGAGCGGCGAGCATGGTGCTGTGGAGGCGTTTTGCTTTGTAGGGTCCAAAGGGGTCGTTTTCGAGATTGGCTGCGCGTAGGGTCTCGCGTTCCTCTTCGCTCAGGTCTTCGGGGGAGGTCGGCACCTGCGTGGTGCCCGCGATGGTCGCTGTCGTTCCGCGGCTCATGACGACCCATATCTGATCATCCAGGATGATGGGTTCAAGGTATCTGATCAGGGGGAGGTCTTCATTTCGCTCGTCGCGCGCTTCGGCGACGTGACTGATGTCGTGGTATTGCTGCGTAATCTCGGTGTTGCCTGCTCGTGCGGCCTTGAGCAGGTAGCGCTGCGATAGGGCTGCGCCGATCTCCGTTTCGAAGATTGATCCTTGCTCGGTGATCTTTCTGCTTTCCGTGAGGAGTCGTGGGTGCTCTCGCATCGCCTGCACAAGGATTGCTTCCATGCGGTCTTGGTCGGCGGGTCTTGATTCGCTCATGAAGAGCAGGTAGGTGAGGGCCGCTTCGATGCCCAGTCCCTCGCGAAGCCGTCGGTCGACTTCTTCGTAGGTGTCGGCTGATTGGCTGAGCGCGAGCAGTTCTTTGCGGATGTTGACTCCGATGTGGCGTGCGAATTGGGGGTGGGCGGCGGAGGCATTGAGGTTGTGATGCAACGCGTCGAGGTGGAGCCCTCGTCGGTTGGCGATCAGGGCTCGTGCTTCCTCGATGAGGAATGTGTCTGGCCTGGTGTTCTCCAGTTCGACGGCGTCGATCATGTTCTCCGCGTCTTGCAGGTTGCCCATATAGCAGTAGGTCTCGGCGATGTTGACCTTGTCGATGTGGGTGAGCTTGTCAGGTGGTATCCTTTGGTACAGTCTCAATGCTTCGGCGGGTTCGCCGCGTTGGATGGCTTGCGCGTGGTTGCGCAGGCATTCGGGGTCGTTTGGTCTTTCCTTGAGCATCCTTTCGGTCAGGTCGGTGTGCTGTTCGATGACCTGCCCGTTGATGTATGCCTGTACGAGGACGTCGTCGCACTCGAATGCGTCGTAGCCCCATTGGTTGGCGAGCCGCGCGCAGTATGCAGTCAGCAGGGGTGCTTCGGCCAGGCTGTTGTGCGATACGGCGAGCGCGAAGAGGGAGTCGCGCGCGAGCGGTGCGATCTTGAATGAGAGGATGGCGTAGTGCTTGGATTCCTGTCCGCGTGCCTTTTTGGCCATCGCCAGGCTCAGAAGGTGCAATGCGGTGGGGTAGAGCGGGTTGATGCGGTGCATCTGCTCGCAGATCGAGGTGATGCTGGCCTCGTCGTGTTCGGCCACGGCTTGGCGCAAGGGGGTCATGAATGGTCCGAGCCTCTCGTTTGCTTCGCGATGGCTTTGGATGATCTCTGCGGCGCGCAGGATGGTCGCTTCGTGCGCTTTGTACAGGTTGTTGATGGTGCTTTGCAGCCAGCCGAGACTTTCATCTGCATTCAGGATTGATTGATGTGTGGGTACGCCGCGCACGCCCAGCAGTTGGCGTGCGCGCTCAAGATGCTGCGTGTAGGGTGTCGTCTTGAGATGTTCTTTTGCGGTGTGCAGGATCTTGGCGTGCAGGTAGCGCTCGCCGTGCTGGTGCGGCTCCTTGTCGTCGAAGTAGGCGATCAGGGGCATGACCGCGTCGAGGGCGCCCTCCCAGTCGTCGTGGGCCTTGAGCGTGCTGGCTTGCAGCAGGTGGTCGCGTATCTCCTGCATGAATCGAGGGTATGGTGTGTGTTCCCGAACGAATGCGCGTGCCCGCTCGACGCGTGTTTCGAGGTCGTCCATGCATTGGGGTGAATGTGTGGTGATTTATAAATGGTGGTCGAGGGATGCGTGGCGGTCCGACGATTGACGGTCTTGTTTGTCAAGCACGACCGACTCGACAAGAGCATGCAAAAAAAAGGTTTATATACTCACAGCTTCCAGGGACGGGTATGGGTGGAAAATCAATATATTTCGCGGTAGTGGTTTGTCTGTTGTGCATTGCCGCCTTCCAGGTTCTTGCGGGGGGCGAGATTCGTGAGGCTGCGCCGGAGGCCGCCTCGTTCCAGAAGGTGACCAGCGCGTACCAAGCAAGCTTCACCGGCGACTACTCTACAGCGATAGCGCTGGCGTCCGTTGGTGGGACGGACATCTCGCTCTCATACACTGCGGGTATTCGGACGGACCAGGAAGCGAGTTGGGTTGGCCTCGGCTGGAATCTTGGTTTTGGAAGCATCACGCGGGCGGTGAACGTGGAACCTGATGATGAATACTATGGCATGATGCAGGGCCACACGAACACAGAGACTGGCCGTGACGACAACTGCTATCAGGACAATTATTATCTCACTTATCAAGGCGGCGGCGGTCAGGTGTTCATGCAAGGGCAATACAGCGACGGAACTCCTGCGGTGGACCAGTGCGCGGCGACCATATATCGGCCCTCGCTGCAGAATGGTCAGGCTGGCGTGAGGATATCATTCTTTGACATGTGCGGCAATGAGAACATGATAGATGATTCCTTGGATGAGGATTGTGGTCCGTTCGCGACAGGTGACCGGGGCAATCACATCAAGTATTGGAAGGTCATTGACTCGAGCGGCAGCATATACTACTTTGAGCATGCGGTCGAGACGACCCAGATCCAGAAGAGCAGGCATGTGTATGTGAAGAATCGTGATTTGGGGTCCTGCTCGCCAGCCCTGCCTCCGGCGTACTGTGGTGATGGTGTCTGTCAGGCGGTGGAGAGCTGCGTCTCATGCTCTGATTGCACGAATGCCGCTCGCTGCCATCCTGAGTGTAGCGACGGCCACGATAATGATGGTAATGGGTGCGCGGATTATCCTTTGGATAGTGGATGCTCGAATCTCAATGATTTGATCGAGGGACCTGACGCACGATGCATCCGTGAACCGACAGTCCATATTGAACTGGTGACTGGTGATGTGGTGGCTGGCGACACGGTGGTGGAGCTGGTGACTGATATTGGGGGAGGACTTGCGGGTGGTGCCATGAATCCGATCCCTGCCACAGGTGCGGCGTGGCCGATGGCGGGCAGCTGCGTTTGGCCGCAGGATTACATCCTTGCGAACACCGTGACTGCCTATACTGAGAATGCGGGTCCGACGTACACGACGAGCTGGCTGCTCACCCGCGTCGAGCTTCATGACTACAAGGATGATGATGGAGTGCCTGGCGAGACGGTGGGCGATTCAGGCAATTGGCTCAAGATACAGTATGAGGCGCCTCAGAAGGAGACCTTCCAGTCCAAGGAGCGCGTGGCATCCATCAATGGTCAGCCTGACTTCACGATCGGCGTCAAGCCTGACTTGACGCCGCGGTGTCGCGCGGCCCTCAACACTCCCGAGTATGAGGGTGGACATCCGTTTCCTGGCGAGACGAAGTGTTGGGACTCGGATCCGGCAGATGCCGAGTTCTGCGGGTACTCTCAGGAGCAGTGTGGACTGTATGCGGGTTGTCATTGGGGTTCATGGTGGGACATCGATTCCAATAAGGGGAGCCTTGACTGCGAGTACGTCGATGGCGCGCCGTATTACGATGAGTATTCCTCGACGACCTATGGCAGTACGTTGACGACGGTCGACATCAATCCGTATCCGGTCAAGGTCGTCACGCCCACGCAGACGGCGGTCTTCCATGCCAGCGGCGGCAGGTATGATCTGAGGAGAAGCGATTTCTCAGAGAGCATGTTCGCAAAGAAGCTGGACAGCATCACCGTGCATCCGACGGGTGATGAGGGGACGGCCCTGCAGACGGTGTGCTTCAATTATGACGATGACCCGAATGACGCGTTCCAGACGAGTGGCTGGATCAAGAAGGATCCTGACATGCAGAACATCGGGAGCCTGACCTTGCGCGATGTCACTACGCTTGGGCGTGGGTACAGTTGCGCGCAGCTGGCGAGCGGAAGCGTTCCGCAGGACGCCTTCATCCCTGGCTACGAGTTCACCTATTATGATGAGGCATTGCCTCTGGACAAGGACGCGTATGATTGGTGGGGACTCAATAATGGTGTGGCCGCGAACAGCAATAAGGCAAGCGACGATCATGCCGCCAAGCAGTGCGGTGAGTATCCTTGCGGTCGGTCATGGTCTCTGCGGAGTATAAGGGATCCTACAGGTCTTGAGCGGACCATAGGATATCAGAACAAGGAGTATGAGTTCGTGCAGAACGAGCCTCAGGGGGGCGTGAAGGTGGGTGGTGGCATCCGCGTGGATAGCATCACGACGCTCGACGGCGTGTCTCCTCCGCAGACGACGACGTACCAGTACGATGACTGCGTCGCCACGGTCAAGCCGATGAATGATCTCAAGCATGGCATTCTCAATCCGTTCAGCAATGTCGCGCCGAACGCGAAGAATCGCGTGGAGTGCGGAATCGTCACGACATTCCTGCCAGGATACAACGGCAAGGTCGTGACCAATTTCGTCACGGCAAAGGATATACCTGACGATGGCGCCGTCGAACGGCCAACCACCAGCTTGGATTGGAAGCGCGGCATGGCGACAAGCATCAAGAGCTATCATCAGGACGGTTCCTTGCTCAGCAGCCAGGTCAACACATATGACAGCGAGCATCACGTCAACGAGGTCAGCATTGATAGCACTCCCTGCACTGGCACGGCGAGTCTGTGCACGTTCCGCAGTTTCAGCCAGGGTGATTATCATGCCCTGATCGACACGTGCAATAGTGCGTTCGGGTGCTATGTGCGCGATGAGGGTTGCACGTGGAAGGACACGCTGCAGCCGTCTAATATTCAGTGGTGGCTGGATCGTGGCATCAGTTGTCCAGGCTTCCAGTCGCCTTCGTCGTGCGATGCGGCGAGCCATCCTGACGCGCCTGGTGTCGATCCCTGCATGTGGGAGTCGGGCGCCGCCATCTCATGTCAAGGCACGCCTTATGACTGTGATTCGCTCGGCAAGGCGCAGTGTATCCCTGAGATAGGATGTCAGTGGTCAGGGGATGAGACGCTCAGCGGAGGTTGGACGAGGCAGGTCACGAGCGCAAATACCGTTGATGGTCTGACGACCACAAGTGAGGTCCTTGCGTGGGACCCCATGAATCAGCGGCCGACGATCACCAAGACTGAGGCAGTCATTCCCGATGGCGCGGGCTACAAGACGCGAAGGACATTCACCAAGGTGACGTACGCCTACACCGCCGCGGAGGCTCCGTCCCTGATCAGGATGGACTTGACGAGCCGCAACATGCTTTCCGCAGTCTGGAAGACGGAGACGGTGGAAGACACCAATGGCAATAATGCTCTCGATGCCACGGACAAGCGGCTTGCCATCAGCGGCACGGAGTACGACCTGCAGAACGGACAGATCCGCCCATACAAGTCATGGAGCTGGATCGATGATAACAAGGATGGTCAGCTGCAGACGACGGAGAAGTTGTTCAGCCAGTCGACGTTCGATCGGTTCGGCAATGCCATCAAGACGACGGAAGTGTTCCGTCAGGAAGAGACGGGCGTTCCGCAGACGAAGTACTACTACTGTGACGATAGCGACCCGTGCGGAGGAGACGCATGCACAAGCTCCTTCGGGAAACGATACCTGACGTGCGTCGAGAATGCCGTCGGGCAGACAGTGAGGACGACATACGAGACGTCGGCCGCTGGGACGACGGGTCTCGTGACGACGATCATCGACACCAACGGCGTCGCTACGAACTATCGTTATGATCCACTCAACCGCCTCAAGATGGCGTGGGACGCCCAGGAGTCGCAGAGCCAGCCTGGCATCGAGTATTTCTATCATTACGCGCTGCATTCCGGAGCGATCGGACCGGGCAATCTCAATTACATAGGTACCAAGACGAGGCTTGACGCAGCGACGGTCGCGACGAGTTATCAGTTCGCCGCGGCGGATGGCACCGTCACCAATGGTGCCCGCTTGAGGGCGGATGGCAAGACGGTCAGGGCGGATAACGTCTTCGACGGACTCAACCGTAAGGTCGCGACGACAAAGGCGTACGTGTCGACCGGCAGCATCACTGATCCGGCGACCGCTCCATCGGAGACCCTCAAGACGAGGATGACATACCAGCGAAGTCCGCTCAGTCGCCTTGAGACCGTCACGCTTCCGGGGAACACTCTGCCGATGCGCATCACGTATCAGGACGCGCAGCCGGCTCTCCAAGTCTATACGCGTACCGAGATGTACACGGACGAGAACGGTAAGCAGGCATTCCAGCGCAGTGACGCCTTCGGTGAGTTGTTTGAGAGCGTGGCGGCGGACGGCACGGCGACAAGGTACGCGTACGATAGTGCGGGGCGTGTGGTCCGCGCGGAGAACGCCCTCGGTCTGGTGACGACGAACGAGTATGATTCTCTGGACCGTGTCATCAGGACGACGAATCCTGACGCGGGGATAACGACGACGACGTACAACAGCCGTGGAAGACCTGAGGTCATCACGCACAATGGACAGGTGACCAAGCAGTTCTACGATAGCCTCAACCGGTTGACTGGTGTCGATTATGGCAACGACGGAAGCAAGGAGGAGTTGTACTTCTACGACACCTACACAAGTGACTGTCCGTCCAAGGATGCGGGTGAGGGATACGAGGACGGGCGTCAGACGCAGATCTTCGACGAGAGTGGTCTCACCTGCGTCTATTATGACTCGCTTGGTCAGGTCGTGCGCAAGGTCGTGCGGTACGGATATCCGGACGGGAACACGGGCGGTTCCGGCTATCGTGAGTACACCTTGCGCTTCGCCTACGACAAGGCGGGCAACCTCAAGAC
>JBDRLR010000154.1:0-2697 GCA_043812855.1 Nanobdellota archaeon
TTCTACGTCGACAACGCCGCCATGATCGCATGGACCGGCCTTGTCATGCACAGAGCGGGAGTCCGCATGACGATCGAGCAGACCGCAATCTCTCCGTACGAGCGCACCGACGACGTCGACGTGACGTGGCGGTAAGGAAACATTTATATCTGCCGCAGTCATTCACGATGCATGAACGGAACCACTCTTCGAATCATTGTCTTGTCTTTTGTCATCGTGCTCGCGCTGACCGCATGCCAACGAGGCGTGGACATCACCCAAAGCGATGACGGCCGCATCGACCGCATCGGCACGCCTGACGATGGCGACAGCGATACGATACCTCCCGGGCGGACCGGCGACGACATGATCGTGCCTCCTGACCCTGCGCTTCCCGATGGAGGCGAAGGCACTCCCATCGACCAGGCACCGCCTGGCGGAAGCGGACCCGTCACGCCACCAGAATACACGGGCATCGCAGGCTACGACAAACAAGGACAACCCATCTACTACAACCAGGACGAATGCGAAGCGCAGGGCTGCGCATGCCGATACGGCATGTGCGACTACATCCCGCAAGGACAAGACGTGGATGATGTCTGCGGACCGCAATGGGCGGACGGATGGCGCTGCGCGCAAGGGTGACTGCCGTCCTGTTCACGTTGTCTTCTGATACTGAGGAGAGGCATATCCCCGACTGGGGCGACCCTCTTATCTCTTTCCTAGCAGTTCTTGATGACGCTCACCCGTAAGGACGGCAGTCAGGACAACTGAGCACCAATTATTCTCATTTTCATAACATTTTTAAAGCGTCCATTCCTCGCATTTATGGTGGTGAGTGACGCAGACTTCAAGACAACGGCCGATATTACGGTCTCAAAGCGCATCATAGACCAAGTCATCGGCCAGGACCACGCCGCCGAAGTCATGCAGAAGGCCGCAAAGAACCGCCGCCACGTCCTTCTCATCGGCGAGCCAGGAACGGGCAAAAGCATGCTCGGCATCGCCCTTGCCGAGATCATCCCACGCGAAAAGCTGGTCGACGTCATGGCATTCGCCAACCAGAACGACGAGAACACACCCCTGATCCGCACCGTCCCTTCAGGCAAGGGACGCGAAGTCGTCGCGAAGAGCCGCATGACGAACACCTCGCAATTCAAGAACCAGAACTTCCTCTTCATCATCCTTCTGCTCTTCGCGACCATCATCCCTTACTACCTGTGGAAGACCAAGGCATTCTCGACGGAAGAGACCGCGAACGCCATCATCTACTCGGCAAGCATCATCGCAGGCATCTTCTTCGTCGTCGGATTCCTCATCTTCATGAGCCTCGGAAAGAAGATGGCCACAAAACAGATGGTGCCAAGGCTCATCGTAGACAACTACGACAAGACCCACATCCCCTTCTACGACGCCACCGGCGCCCACGCGGGAGCCCTGCTCGGAGACGTCCTGCACGACCCATTCCAGAGCGGAGGGCTCGGCACGCCCGCGCACGAGCGCGTCATCGCGGGCATGATCCACAAGGCCAACATGGGCGTCCTCTTCGTGGACGAGATCGCGACGCTCGCCCCGCAGACCCAGCAAGAGCTGCTGACTGCCCTGCAGGAAGGAAAACTCGCCATCACCGGCCAGAGCGAGCGCAGCGCAGGCGCCATGGTGCGCACCGAGCCGGTCCCCTGCAAATTCATCATGGTCGCGGCAGGCAACTTCGAGACGATCAAGAACATGCATCCCGCCCTGCGCAGCCGCATCCGCGGATACGGATACGAAGTCTACATGCAGGAGACCTTCATCGACACCGCTGAGAACAGGCTCTCCATCGCCCGATTCGTGGCGCAGGAAGTACGCAAAGACGGAAGGATACCTCACTTCACCAAGACGGCGGTGGATGTCATCGTCGAAGAGGCCAGACGGCGCGCCAACCGCAAAGGACACCTGACGCTACGCCTACGAGACCTCGGCGGACTCATCCGGGCCGCCGGCGACATGGCGCTCGAAGAGAAGGCCAAATTCGTCACCGAAGCCCACATCAGGAAGGCCAAGAGCATCGCACGGACGCTTGAGCAGCAGATCGCGGACCAATTCATCGAACGCAAGAAGGAATACGAAGTCATCATGACGACCGGCAAGCGCATCGGACGCGTCAACGGCCTCGCCGTGCTCGGAAGCGGCGGAAGCTACTCCGGAATCATCCTGCCCATCGAAGCGGCCGTGACTCCCGGCGGCAAGAACACCGAAGTCATCGCGACCGGAAAACTCGGCGACATCGCAAAGGAAGCCGTCAAGAACGTCACCGCCATCGTCAAACACTACTTCGGAGACGACATCAAGAACAAGTACGACATCTACGTCCAGTTCCTGCAGACCTACGAAGGCGTCGAAGGAGACTCAGCGTCCCTTGCCGTGGCGACCAGCATCATCAGCGCCCTCAAGAATGTGCCTGTACGCCAGGACCTGGCCATGACTGGCAGCGTGTCCGTGCGCGGCGAGGTATTGCCCGTCGGCGGCGTCTCCGCCAAGGTCGAAGCGGCCGTGGACGCAGGCATCAAGGAAGTCATCGTCCCGCACTCCAACGTCAAAGACATCATCCTGGAAAGCAAGAAGGCCGCCATGATCAAGATCACGCCTGTGACGACGATGGTCGAAGTCCTCGAGAAAGCCCTCGTCTGGGGAAAGAACGACTCCGTCCTCAAGAAGATCAGAGCGACGAAATGA